>JANMYC010000273.1:0-2386 GCA_031381715.1 Saprospiraceae bacterium | reverse complement strand
TACTGCCGTAGTGGTTGTATTGACTGATACGCCACTCGACCAAAGTGCTCCGAGACGCGAAAATGTCTTGAAATAGTATTGTGTACTTGCCGTCAATCCTGTTACAGATGTGCTTGCGCCTGTGCTGCTGTACACGATTTTACCAGTGGTGAAATCACCAGTTGTGGTATAACTTGTTGCACTGCCTGAAATTGCAGACGTTTGAGCTACTACACGTATTTCATCAAAAGCCGCTGGATTCGTCCATGTTAAACCTACACTTATTTGCTGAGGTGTTGCTGCTAAATTAGTAACATCTACGGGCTGAGGTGGAGTCACAGAGCAATCCGTACAGTTCAATGTAACAACTCCTTGGTGCGGATATACATTGAATGAAACATTATTTCCAACGCGTGTAGCAAGTACCGCTGTGCCGTTTTGAGCCACAGTATATGTACCTGCTATGCCATTTAGATTAACATTGACAGTGACGGGCGTTCTCAAAACAGCTGTATTAATCGTTTGAAGACTATTAAAATTAACTGTCACCGTACCCGCAGTCGCATCATAAGTGACTGCGGGTTGAAAGGCATCACGCTGCATTTTATAAGTGATAGCTTCTGTGGTAGTCGCTGACCAAATAGAACCATCATCCATTTTAGATTTCACATAATTCAAATGGCTTGTATAATTCGCTTGCGTCATTGCTGCCCAAGAGCCGTCATCAATGCCATGAAACTCTCTTACAACATAGCCTCCAGATGAAATTGCTGCATCAACAGCTGTGTTTAGACCAGCAAGCGCAGACGCTGTCCCATCATAAACATAGTAATTAAGGCGCATAAAATCCGTGAAATTACTTGAATTGACTGCCAGTTGATTGCCCGAACGAGCACCCAAGTACCCTAATGTATTTTTAAGGTAGTTAATAATGGCGTCAGACGGCGCATCATACGGGTGAATAAAAAAGCGCGGGCGAACAGCCGTATTGGTTTCAATCAACTGAGTAGATAAATCCAATTCAGTCGCAAAATTGGCTATACCGTATGTGGTTAATCCGCTGCATTGTCCAGCAGTACCGCCACACTTATGGTTGTGAGAGTGATTGACGCATTCGTTGCCATCGGCAATCATGGTACGGGCATTACTCCATTCTGGAGCATCACAGAATCCAGTAATAGCACCAAAGCATATTTTGATGCCTCGTGCTTTTGCTATTGGATAAGCGTATTGAAAAATACCTGGTACGTAGTTGCTGTAGTCATCATGAATGATGCTATAAGCCGCTTTTTTATTATCTTTCCAAGTCGCGAAACTTGCCGTAGGCGTCTGGCTACTGAGGGGTATGATAAATAAAAAACATAAAATAGTAGTAATAAATGAGTAAAAACCTTTATTCATAGTATTTAAAAATTATGATTACAGAATGTTCATTCAACTGTAAAAGTTAATCAATATTTAATTATAGAAAAAGTCTGCTTAGATCGGGAGGAAGAGAGAATAGAAAAACCAAAGAGCAAAGATATATTTCTTTCATTTAACAGTCAAATTCCTTATTTTATCATAAAAAATATACTGCAACTGTTAAAAAACGTCCCGCTCCGAAAAACGGGACATGAAACAAAATTTATCCTACTGAGGGGATTCTATTCAATTCAATATCCTGTTGAGTAATAACAGGCGCTTCTTGCTGTTTGACTGTTACTTGTCCCATACTACCCGTTCGCTTCAAAACGCCCCAACCCATCAATTCTCCTTTCAATGCCTTTACATAAGATTTTATTAAAATATAATACGATAATGGACGATACACAAATCGCTGAGGAAACAACAACCAAAGCTTCCATAAAGGCTCTTTTTGGATAATAAATGCAACCGCTGAAATGCTGATATCAATGAGCATGTATCCTAAATACATAATGAGCATGTGGTATTTGGTGAAAAAATCTAACTGCTGTGCCCCGGCTTGTGCTTTATCCTGAGAGGCTTCCTCTATGATACTGTGTACCAAGTTAAAAACTAAAGTAAAGTCTGCAATGGGCGATAAAATCGGGAATAATAAGCCGAAAAACAGAATATTCGGAAATGCTACCCAACCCAATGCGCCATATTGACGGTTAAAAAGTACTTGCTTATTTTTCCAAAATGCTTGCATCACCCCAAAGCACCAACGCAGGCGCTGCTTTAAAAACTGCTGATACGTTTCAGGTGATTCTGTGATGGCAATGGATTTATTATTATGCGTTACACGATAGCCTTTACTGATAATGCGCACTGTCAAATCACAATCTTCTGCCAATGTATCAGTTTCATACCAACCCACCGAGCCAATGGCTTGACGGCGGAATGCCCCTATCGCGCCCGGCACAACAGTGATACACTTCAGATAAGCAAAAGCCATCCGGTC
>JANMYC010001079.1:0-2835 GCA_031381715.1 Saprospiraceae bacterium | reverse complement strand
AGTTACCTTTGTTGGTAGAAACATTGCGCGGAAGCAATTGCATATCTTTTGGAAAATAGGTAAATTCCACATTATTTTGGGATTGTAATAAAAGGCTTGAAAAAAGGGACAGAATAATAATAATTTTTTTCATGGTCTGAGTACTAATCTGAAAATGCTTGCACAAGCAATTTGTATTCAAGTTCTGGTTTTAATACCACTTTATACGATTTTTATGGTTTTAAAGTCTCACATTACATAAAAAAACCATAAAAACACCTTAAAAAAGGTATAATTGAAATAGAAAATTAGTGAATAAAAAATTAGTTTAAAATATCATTATTTTATGCCTTTCAGCAGTTTTACGGTTTACAACTGTGATTTTTCAAGAAAGATTTTTAAAACCATATATAAAAGTTATTAAGCCACGAATTCATCGGATTACACGAATTACACGAATTTAGATGTTGACAATTTTAACTAATTTTACGAATAAATTGCCCTTAAGGGCAATTTTAGTGTCATTCGCTTTAATTCTGTCAACACATTAATTAGTGCAATTCGTGTAATCCGATGAATTCGTGGTTCAAAATACCTAATTAAGTTTTTATGTATGGTTTCAAAGAAAGATTTAATAAAAAAACAGAAATCGAGATAATTATGCAATCAAAAAATAATTTATTGTACGTATTGAGCTTAGTCGTGGCTTTGATACTGGGTGTATATCTCGCTAATTGGTGGTACAGAGATAATATGCCACAAAGAAAAGAGGAATCTCAGGTATTATTGGAGCATATTAAAAATGTAACCAAATTAATTACAGTCGAGGGTTATTTTTCAGAAATTTATAGCGAGGAGGATACTAAAAATTATTACCTCTTTTCGTCCACCAAGCGCGTTTTAATAAAAGTAAAAGCAAAGGTTTCGGCAGGTTATGACCTTTCTAATATGAAAATTGATGCGGACGCGGCCACAAAAACGCTTCGAATTTCTAATATCCCCGAGCCCACTATTATTGCGGTTGAACCTGAAATCAGCTATTACGACATAGCCAACGGCGTGTTCAATACATTCACCACCGAAGATTATACTCGATTAAATAAAAAAGCGGTTGATACTATTCGCACTCAAGCATCGCAAAGTAATTTTATGAATACTGTTAAAACACAAGGTGTCAAAAATTTTGATGCGATAAAAGCCCTTGCAGAGGGTATGGGATGGAAAGTTGTATTTGACAATTCAAAACTGCAATTATCGAATGATAAACCACTGAACTAAATTTGTGTTTATAAAATCCCCAAACATGTATCTTCAACCCGCAATTGCGTCTAAATGGAGATAATATTTTAAGTAAATAATTAACAAACCAACTATAAAAAATGAAACGTAAACCTGTTAATCATACAGAACCACAACCTTTACCTAAAAAAAGTAATTCTCGAATTTGGCTTTTAGGCATATTGGGCATAGGAAGTTTACTGATAGTTTTACAGTTTTTAGGCATTTTTAAATCCGTAAATAAAGCCAGTGCTACGGGGTGGATGGATTTGAATTCAGCAGAATATCAAAATCGCCCGATGCCTGAACTCCGCCCTGAAAAGCCGAACCCTAATGTAGACGCTACCTTGCAAGAAGTAGCCGCTGAGTTTGAAGGGCAAGTATTCAGCGATATTCGCTCTGCTAATAATGAAAAAGGTTGGGGCTTATCAGAAGATGAAGCCAAGTTTTACGATGACATGCGTGGGCGATACGCTGGTCAATCTTCTAACTGGCTGGGCTTGGTAAAAAAGTCTTATTCTACTTATAGATTGGTGAAAGAAGCCTTCGGGGGTTCATCGGATATATCTGCAATATTGAAAGACGCCAACAGTGCCGCAAATATTTATGCACAATTGAATCAACAATTTGGCATTTCACCAACAGAAAGTCATAATTTTGCACAAACGGCTCAAGCGAGGAGAATAAGTGATTGGGCTAATTTTGTAGAAAACAATAAAAAGCGATAAAAGAGTTATAATTTAAAAAGTTAAAATACTTTATAACTCTAATTTAAATAATTGTCAATCAATGAGTTATAAAGTAAAAGAAATATTTTACACATTGCAGGGCGAGGGCGGTCAAAGCGGTCGCCCTGCTGTTTTTTGTAGATTCTCGGGCTGTAATTTGTGGACGGGGAGAGAAAAAGACAGAGCCAAAGCGATATGTCAATTCTGTGATACCGATTTTTGGGGAACGGACGGGCTAAATGGTGGCAAATATAAAACAGCAACCGAACTTGCTCAAAAGGTAAAATCTCTTTGGCCAGACCCCTCAGTAGGAAAGCCCTATGTTGTCTGTACGGGTGGTGAACCTGCCCTCCAAGTGGATAAAAAGTTGGTTGATGCCTTTCATGCAGAAGGTTTAGAAATGGCTATTGAAACGAATGGCACCATCGAATTGCCAGAAGAAATTGATTGGATTTGTGTCAGTCCAAAAGCCAATACTGAGCTTGTTATACTGAGGGGGCATGAATTAAAATTAGTTTATCCTCAAAAAGGTGCTGAACCTGAGCGATTTACACATTTGATTTTTGCTAATTTTTATCTACAACCTATGGATGGCGTTTTTCAAAAAGAGCATGTGCAATGGACAGTCGATTATTGCCTTCAACATCCCAATTGGAAGATGAGCCTTCAAACCCATAAGATATTGAATATTCCTTGATGAACTATAAACTGTAACACAACTGAACAGTTAAAGATTTAATATTTAAAATATTGTTAATCAATTATTTATCTTGATTTTTCAAATGAGTCCGTTAGGACTCACACCCCGAGTACTCAGGGTAGCAAAGTATAACCCAATAAACCCCTCGAG
>JANMYC010000979.1:0-2404 GCA_031381715.1 Saprospiraceae bacterium | reverse complement strand
GAGAAAGGCGAATTGGCTCTTGGTCAGAACTTGAAAGTGGCTTTCATGCCATGGAAAGGTTACAACTTTGAAGATGCGATTGTGATTTCAGAGCGAGTTGTTCAAGAGGATATTTTTACTTCATTGCATATTGAGCACTTCGAAATGGATGTGCGCGATACAAAATTGGGTGAAGAAGAATTGACGAATGATATCCCGAACGTATCGGAAGAAGCTACTAAGGATCTTGACGAATACGGTATCATCCGGGTTGGTGCATGGGTAAAAGAAGGTGATATTTTGATTGGTAAGATTACGCCAAAAGGTGAATCAGACCCAACACCGGAAGAAAAACTCCTTCGCGCTATTTTCGGTGACAAAGCCGGTGACGTCAAAGATGCTTCCATGAAAGCGCCTCCGGGCACTGAAGGTATCATCATTGATAAGCAACTTTTTGCGCGGGCTAAAAAAGATAAAGTTCAGAAGACAAAAGAAGAGGAGCAAATTAATAAATTGGAAAGCCAACATCTGGTGGCTATCAATGAGTTGACTACAATTCTAAAAGATAAATTGCAACAACTTGTAAAAGACAAAACAGCACAAGGTGTTAAGTCTATTTACGGTGAAATGCGTATCCCGAAGGGTACAAAATACAATGCTACTATCTTGAATGAAATTGATTTCTCTGAAATTGATTATCAAAACTGGACAGATGACACTCATATCAATTCATTGATTTCGAGATTGTTACACAATTATTCAATCAAGGTCAATGAAGAAGTAGGACGCTACAAGCGTGAAAAATTCAACATCTCAATTGGTGATGAATTGCCTGCGGGTGTCTTGAAATTGGCTAAAGTATATTTGGCTAAAAAACGTAAACTCAAAGTAGGTGATAAATTGGCGGGTCGCCATGGTAACAAGGGTATCGTTTCACGTATTGTTCGTTCAGAAGATATGCCTTTCCTTGAAGATGGAACGCCGGTTGATATAGTTTTAAATCCATTGGGTGTACCTTCTCGTATGAACTTAGGTCAAATCTTTGAAACAGTTTTGGGTTGGGCAGGTGAAAAAATGGGATTAACATTCGCAACACCTATCTTCGACGGTGCTAAATTGCATGAAATTGCTGATTATCTCGTTGAAGCAGGATTACCGGAGTTTGGTCAAACGTATTTACAAGACGGTGAAACGGGCGACCGTTTCCACCAAAGAGCCACTGTCGGTATCATCTATATGTTGAAATTGGCGCATATGGTTGACGATAAGCTCCACGCCCGTTCAATCGGACCTTACTCACTCATTACACAACAGCCACTGGGCGGTAAAGCCCAGTTCGGTGGTCAACGTTTTGGTGAGATGGAGGTTTGGGCACTTGAAGCGTATGGTGCAGCCAATATCCTACAAGAATTATTGACTATCAAATCAGATGATATTCAAGGTCGTGCTAAGGCATATGAAGCCATCGTAAAAGGTGACAACTTGCCAGAGCCAAATATCCCTGAATCATTTAATGTATTGGTTCACGAATTACGGGGCTTGGCATTAGATGTTCAATTTGATTAAAAATATAGTGTAGATACTGAGGGGTGCTTTTTTAAAACACCCCCTCAGTATTTTGATGAAATTTTCAATGCTTTCTATTGTTAATTTAGTTTTTACGCTGTAAAAAAGCCTTGATACTGAGGGGGTAACTATCGAACTGTTTTTAGCTTTTTAATAAAAAATAAAAAATGAGTTTAAAAAGCCAAGAGGAAGATTCTGATAAATTGAAGAAGTATTCTTTAGAAGAATATTTTGAATTAGAATCTCAATCAGAAATGAGACATGAGTACCACGATGGTTATATCATTTCAGTAATATCTGCAACTGAAAATCATGGAAGGATTGTCTCTAATATGGTTTTTTTATTACAAAGTTGTTTGAGAAATACCGAATGTGATGTTTTTGCCAGCGACAGACCTATTTATTCAAAAGCCTGTAATCGGGTTTTTTATCCAGATGTAATGTCGGTTTGTGGCGAACGGAAATATTATGAACATTCTAAAAATGTGAGGGCAACTATTAATCCTTCCGTTTTGATTGAAGTCATATCAGAATCTACTCAACACACAGATAGAAGTATAAAACTAAGGTGTTATAGACGGTTTTTATCTTTAAAACAGTACGTCATTATAGAGCAAGATTTTATTTTCATTGAAATTTATGAACAAGACGCAACAGGACGTTGGACATCAAAAATTTATGATGATGAAAATGATAAAATTCTACTTGATAATTGTGTGATTTCTGTTAAAGAGGTTTACCATAAAGTAGAACTGACAGAACCAGACTCAGCGAGTGATTAAATCCTATTCGTTTCTAAAATTTTAGGAACGAATAATATTGACAAGCGTTTTTTTTAAGAAAATTTAAATATAGAACA
>JANMYC010000976.1:0-4244 GCA_031381715.1 Saprospiraceae bacterium | reverse complement strand
GCTACTACAAAATTTGCGTCTGATGAAAAACTTAAGCAACGCTTGTACGCATTTTATGCGGATGCGACATTGGGCTATAAGAATTTTCTATATTTAGGTTTGACGGCTCGTAACGACGTGACCTCAACTCTTGTCAATCCGATAGATTATGCAGGTTCTAAAAACAGTTATTTTTATCCGGGTGTAAGTGTGTCATTTGTGGCAAGTGATGCGTTCAAATTACCTGATTTCGTGAGCTTTGCAAAATTACGTGGCTCTTGGACTCAAGTAGGTAACGAGGCAAGTCCTTATCAAACATCTACTACATATGACTTCTTGAATCCTTTTGTTACTTCTGGTGGCTCAAATGTAAACCGTGCTACTTTGGGTAATACATTGGGTAATGCTGGATTAGTAAATGAGTTAACGACTGAAATTGAATTTGGAACAGACTTGAGGTTCTTCCAAAAGCGAATCGGTGTTGACTTTACTTGGTACAAACGTAACTCTAAAAACCAAATTGTGAAAGCTGAATTAGCAAGATCAAGTGGTTTTGATATTCAAATTTTGAATGCAGGTGAAATCCAAAACAAAGGTGTTGAATTGGGTGTAACTCTCGTTCCTGTCAAATCTGTTAATGGATTCAATTGGGAAACAAATTTGAACTTTACAAGAAACCGTGCTTTAATTGTTGATGCTCCAGGTGGTGAATTGGTAATTGATCAAGGTGCTGTCAAAGTAATCAATAGAGTAGGTCAACAATTGGGTCAACTGTTTGGTTCTAAAAATGCGCGCGTTGATAATAACGATAAAAACAGTCCATTGTTGATTAATAAATCAACAGGTATGCCTTTCACACTTACTACAGATGAAATCATTGGTAATCCTTATGCTGATTTCAACTTGGGTTGGGTGAACACATTATCTTACAAAGGCTTCAGCTTAACGACTTTATTTGATTGGAAACAAGGCGGCGATATTTTCTCTATCACAGCAGCATCATTGATTCTCCGTGGTCAATTGGCTTTCCAAGATGATCGTGAAGCTGTTCGTGTTGTTCCAGGTGTATATGGTGATCCTTCTACTTTTGAAGCTCTCAAAGATGAAAAAGGCAATACTATCAAAAATACAACTGGTGCGAATGCCTTTGATACGCACTTTACTGATGGCTTTGGTGCTTATGGTGCAGAAGAAGTGAACGTTTATGACGGTACTACTTTCCGTTTGAGAGAAGTAATTGTAGGATATGAATTGCCAAAGAAATTTTTGAAAAAATCTCCAATTGGCTCATTACGCCTTACTGTCAGTGGTCGTAATCTTTGGTTCAAAGTTCCAAACATGTTGAAAGACTTGAACCTTGACCCTGAGGTATTGCCTTATGGTTCTTCTTCTAACGTTATTGGTGTTGACTTAGGTGCTACTCCTACGACTCGTCGTTTTGGTGTGAACTTGTTTGCTACATTCTAATAATTATTAGATGGAAACTATGTTTTATTTTCATAAAATATTAAATCAAAAAATATGAAGAAACTATTTAAATTAAAGTCCATCGTGACTATGCTACTAACGGTAGTATTTTTGTCAGGCTGTTCTTTATTTGACTTAGATATAAATAAAAACCCGAATTCGCCTTCAGCTTCTTCGCCAGATTTGCTTTTAACCCAAATCCAAGCAAATGTTTTGAATACTTTTGCGGGCATAGAGGGAAGTTTAGAAACGTATAATGGTTTCATGGGTACTCAAGGTGCTTCTTTATTTAACCTTAATGCCAACTCTTTCAGTGGTACTTGGAATGGTTTATATACCGGTCCACTAAAAGACCTTGAAGGTTTGATTTCGGTATCACAAGCAAGTCCACACTATTTGGGTATTGCTCAGTGTATGAAAGCTTACACTTATTCAACTATGGTTGACCTTTGGGGCGATGTACCTTTTACTGATGCCGGTAAAGGTGACGTTTCAGAAAAAAACATCACGCCTAAGTTTGATAAGGATGTGGACATTTACAATGCATGTTTTGCTTTATTAGACCAAGCTATCGTCAATCTTGCAAAACCGTCTCCTGCACCAGTGAGTGCTGCAGCAGATTTAATGTATGCGGGTCAAGTTTCTAAATGGTCTAAGTTTGCGAATACTTTGAAGTTGAAAATGTTAGTCTCTGCTCGTTTGGCTATACCAGATGCTCCAGCTAAAGTAAAAGCAATCTTAGATGGTGGTAATGTTATTACTGCTACTGACGACTTCGTTTTCAGATTTAGTAAGGATCAAACCTCTATACGTCATCCTTGGTACACAGGTACGTATGATGGTGGTGAATTTGATTTTACTTACATCTGTCACCAACCAATTGTAGAAATGTTGGATGAGGAAGACCCTCGTTTCCCATTCTATTTCCGTCGTCAAACAACTTCTGTTCTGAATCCAGCAGACCCTGCTGATGCTGGTACTATTCCTTGTGGGCGCACGTCAAGCTGTACTTACGGTTATTTAGTGCTCAGCTCAACAGTCATTAAGCGTCTTTATACCGATAAAGGTAAGCCTTACGCCAAAGCTGATACTGCTTATATGGCTGGTTTATTCGGTAGAGATAGAGGTGATAATACAGGTATCCCTGCTGATGGATCACTCAGATTAGTAAATGGTGTATATCCTTGTGGGGGGTTCTATGATGTAGCAACTCCGGGTATCCCTAAAGCTAATGCAGCTACAGGTGGTGGTATTTTCCCAGCTTTGACGACTGTCAACTTGGACTATTACAAAATTGAAGCAATCCTTAAAATGAATTATACAGGTGATGCAGCAGCAATATTCAGCAACGCTATTAAAACTCATATCGCTAAAGTAGTGAGTTTCAGTACTGCTGCGGATGCAAATTCTGTTGCGCCTACTGCCGCTGCTATTGATAAATATACAGCACTTTGGGTTAAACGTTTTAATGATGCAACCACTCCTGACGCTAAATTAGCCGTTGCTTTAAAGCAATTGTGGTTTAGTAGCTATGGTAATGGATTTGATTTTTATAATGCTTTCCGTAGAACAGGCTTGCCTTCTACCATTCAAGAGCATATATTGAAGCCTTTCCGTGGTTATCCATTGCGTTTACCTTATACTCAGACAGAGTTGACTCTTAATCCAAATGCAGCAGCTTATAAAGATGTAGCATTTGATAAAGCGCCTATTTTCTGGGATAAATAATCTCTTTATTGAAAAGGGTAGAAAGTTTGCTTAAAACATTCTTTTATCAATCAATAAAAGGTTGCATCAAATTTATTTATTAAATTTAATTCAATTGCGTATTATGAAAATAGCAAAATATTTATTTTTACTCACACTGATGGCTCTTACTACACTTTCTTGTAGAGAGACCACAGCAGATCCGAATATTCCATTCGAAACGGCTGTACATGGATATGGTGAACTAAAAACGCCTACTAACTTTTCTTTAACTGATGCAGCTGCAGCAGTAAATTTCAAATGGCGCTGGATCTCTATTGATAAAGCCAATACAGTTAATAAAGTAGAGTTCTTCATCTATTTTGACGAACCTTACACAGATAAGGATGGTAATCCTAAAACAGCACGTCATGGTGGCACTCCAGGAGAAACTTACACCAAACTTTGGAAAACAGTATCATCGCCAGCTGCCAATTTCGGCTTCACTGATTTTGCGGTGACCCAAGCAGAGCTTTATGGTATCTATAAGTCAAATAAATTTGACTATGGTGATGGTAAAGGTTCTGTAGATGTTTTCGCTCAAAAAGGGCGTACAGCTGCAAAGCCTTTCATCGCAGGTGATAAATTCACACTTCGTTGGGTACTTTACACTGCCGATGGACGTAGATTCGATTCTTGGACAACTAACGTTTGTGGTGACTTCGTAGGTGCTAACTGTGTTCTTCAGTTTGCAATGAAATAGTCATTAAATTAGTCTAATATACCAAAAGCGCACCCTTAAAAGTGCGCTTTTGTTTTTTATAAAATATCTAAAAAATGGAGCCAATACTGAGGGGGTAGCTTGAAATACAATTAATGATTATCTTTATGCACGTTTTGAATTATAATAAATGATAAAAAGGCATTTTATTAAAATACAATTGCTTTATGGGCTATTAATTGCCTCTTCATCTTGTGCTGTGCAAAAAGATGCCAAGCATTTTATCAATTCAAAGCATTTGATAGATTTAAATGGAAATAAAACCAATATCCATCAAAATATTCGTTCAGAAAATAATGAAAAACCATTTGCCCTCATATTTCTTGCTGCA
>JANMYC010000974.1:0-8359 GCA_031381715.1 Saprospiraceae bacterium | reverse complement strand
GATAGCAACGGGGCATTTCAAAACCATTTGGAGGTGGTTCAAACCTTGAAAGCATCCATTTCACAGATAAAAAATGTGGCTCAAAAGGATACCATTGGCTACTCTCGGCGCGGCGTTTTAAGTAGAGATTCGAGGATTGCTACTATTTCAATTGGCTATGCGGATGGGTTACTGAGGGGTCTGGGTAATGGGAAGTTTTCGTTGCTTGTGAAAGGGAAACGCGCGCCCATTGTAGGTAGCGTGTGTATGGATATGACGATGATTGATATTACGGATATTCCGGAAGCCGAAGAAGGCGATGAGGTGGAAATATTTGGTAAAAATATCCTCGTCCAAGAGCTGGCGAGCCTTTTAAATACCATACCCTACGAAATATTTACGGGCATTTCAGAAAGGGTAAAACGGGTATATTTTCAAGAGTGAAATTTCAGACCTGCCTGCCGGCAGGCAGGTTTCAAATTCCAAATTTCAGATTCCAAATTCCAAGCGTTAATTCTGAAATCTTGGAATTTGGAATCTTGGAATTTGAAATCTTGGAATTTGAAATCTGAAATCACATTTTTTTCACTGAAAGAAACTCCGCTTTGCTTTTCCAAAGTTGTTTTAGAATGGGCGTTTTAGTATAATATTCGTGTAGTACGGCAGCGTGTTCTATATTTTTGAAATTGATTTCATCGGCTTTTACATATCCTAAAACACCTGATGCATGCTTGACATATAGCCAGTTTTCTACTTTTTTAACCCCTTTTTCTACTTTAAAAAGGTCAAAATGCTTGATAACGAGGAGTCTTTCATTGGCTGCAATAGTTGCCAGCTTTTCAGATGGAGCTAATGAGGCAGTTTTACGGATAATGGTTACCCCCTCAGTATTGGCGTAAATGGGCGTTCTACTTTCTTTATAAAAAGGAACGAAACTGCGTTTGGCTTTGTCCCAAATAAAACTGTAGGTGACATATTCTAAACAACGTTCTTGATTTGTTAGGCTTTTGACATTATAAGGTGGCGTCAAAATAGCTTTTTCACAGGAAATATAATCAACGTAAGCAATGCGAATATCATTTCCTTCTATTTCAACAAATTTTGAATAAGCGGGTGAAGGCACATCGTTTTCCCACGGAAGTATGAGCCGCTCTTCGAATATCTTTTCAATGGTGCTAGTCGTGAAAGAGTAAATTTCGATGTATCGCTCAGGCAAGTTTTTATCTTTTGTTAAAATACTCGTTTCAAGGATAATTTCATCAATTTTATTATCCGTAACATCTTGAATATAAAGCTTTTCTAAGAGTTTTTTACCCGATTCATTCTCGTGAGCATAATTAAGGGTGATGCTTTTACCCTTATCATTGGTCACAATGAGGTATATTTCCTGATAAATCGTGCTCGCAGATTTATCTTTCACGTGCTCATCGTGCCCTTCGACGGTTGCTGCCCAGATAACTGAATTTTCAAAGGCATTATCAAAATGGGCTTCTTTTTTAAAAAAAGGTTTTAATAAAGTATCTACGTGATAGTTGGGAATGACGACGGCTAAATTGTCCCCAAAAATCCATCCAGTTTGCCCATTGAGTGAGCGGGCTTTATACCATTTAAAGGTTTGGGTTTGAGTGTTATCGTAATGTTCTTTTACCGTTTGACCTATGATTTCAAAAAGCTCCCCCTCAGTAAAAGTCACTTCGGTGCTCTTCGTAAAACTTGAATCGGAATAAAATCGGATGTTGCTGACTGAAACGGCAGCTCGTTTTTGTAGAATGATTTGCGATGCGGTGTCTCCCTTCGCTGAGGCAGTGAAAGTAAAGAATAATAAAGTAGCGTATATGAATTGAATAACCCGCATCAAGTATTTTTATATGAAATTACGACTGATTTTGGAAAATATTGCAGATTCCGATTATTAGTTGCAATTTTAATTCCAAAATCAACAATAAGCTGGCGTCTAAAAATGAACAATATAAATATCCCCCATTTTTAAATGCTTACTTAAATACGTTATTCATACCTTAATGATTCGATAGGGTCGAGTCTTGATGCTTTCAATGCGGGATAAAGCCCCGCGAAAAGCCCCACCACGAAGCAGGTGATTAAGCCCAAAGTAATCCATGCCCAAGGCATGACGAATGAGCCCTCAAATAAAAGAGAGACGCCGAAACCAGCCAAAACGCCTAAAATAATACCCGCAATACCACCCATTTGGCAAATAACGATGGCTTCTGTTAAAAATTGATATAGAATACTGTTGCGGGTAGCCCCCAAAGCTTTTCTTACACCAATCTCTCGGGTACGTTCGGTCACACTCACAAGCATGATATTCATCAAACCGATGGACGCGCCAAGGAGAGTTATTAAGCCAATGGCGATGGTTGCCCAGCGGATTTTAACGGTATTTTCTTTTAAAATGGCTAAAAGGCTATCGCTTTTCAATATTTCAAAATCATCTTCTTTCCCAAGGGGCAAACGACGGACTTGACGGAACAAGCCCGTAGCGACATCGGAGGCATTGTCCATATCCATGGCTGATTGCAAACCGACATTAATGGCGTAATCACTCCCTTTATTGTCGTAAATGCGTTTAGAGTTCAGCAGAGGAATCATCACAATTCTATCCGCACTTTGGCTACCACCGCCAGAGCCTTTCGATTTCAGAACACCTGTGACCAAATAGCGGACATTTCCGATTAAAATATCTTGATTTATGGCTTTATCTATGCTATTATCAAAAAGGAGTTTTACTATTTCGGTGCCGATGATGGCTCTATTGGCTCCGTTTTGCAATTCGTTATCTGAAAAGCCACGACCCGTAGTGATTTCATAGCTTTTTACATCCAAGTAATTTTCATCAATGCCATAAACAGTGACATTGGGGTTGGTTTTTTTATCAAATCGCTGAATAACTGCGTTGCCCGTGGGTGTTATTGAAAGAGTGACTTTTGAAGGATATTCAAAGCGTTGTTTAAACTCGTAAGCTTGTTCATAATCAATGGGTTCGCCTACTTTAGAGCGCCTGCCACCTCGGCTACCCCTAATATTTTGAGATTTTCTTTCAATATTGAATGAGTTAGTGCCCATATCGTTGAAACTGTCATTGAGCGAAAACAAGACGCTGTCCAATGCAGTAAGGATGCCAACCAGTGCCATCAAACCAACGGCAATTATGAGCAAAGTCAAGATTGTCCTCAAAGAATTGGCTTTGACGGACGCTATGGATACGCGAATTATTTCTCCAAAATTCATTGTCTATATCATTTCATTAAAACATGAACACCCCCTCAGTATAAGGAGTATATTTTTCGATACAACGAATTTAGTTTTTAAAACAAGAACAGCGGTTAAATGATAGATAAAATCCGCATTTTAATAGATGAAATGGTTATTGGTTATTGGTTATTGGTTATTGGTTATTGGGCGAAATTCCGCTTTGCTGAATTTCGCTTCGCTCAATAACCAATACCCAATAACCAACAACTAATAACCAACAACTATTTAAATCTTCCTTTGCCGAACTTAACTCCATTAAACTGTTCGGTTTTTCTAAGCAAAATTTGTTCTTCTTGGGGCAGCTTAATGAAATCTGTACACTTTTCGGAGCAGCAACTATTGTATTTTGAGGCGCACTCCTCGCATTGAATAAAAAGGAGGTGACAAGCATCATTCCCGCAGTTTCTGTGCGTATCACAAGGTTTTCCGCATTGATGGCACTTGGCAACTATTTCATCCGAAATGCGCTCACCTAATCTTTCATCAAAAACGAAATTAACACCTCTAAACTTATTTTTCAAGTCTTTTTCTTTAACTTGTTTAGCGTATTGAATAATGCCACCATCCAATTGAAAGACGTTTTTGAAACCTTGATGCTTCATCCAAGCACTTGCTTTTTCGCAACGGATGCCGCCTGTGCAATACATGACGAGGTTTTTATCTTTATTTTCTATTAAAAGATCTTCAGCTATTTGTAATTCTTCCCTGAAAGTTTCAACATCAGGCCGAATTGCACCATCGAAAAAGCCCACTTCACTTTCGTAATGGTTACGCACGTCCATTAATATGGTATTCGGGTCGTCGGTAAGGCGATTAAAATCTTCGGCATTGAGGTGAACGCCTGTGTCTGCTGGATTGAATGTGGAATCATCCAGCCCATCAGCCACAATTTTAGGGCGTACTTTTATCATGAGTTTAAAAAATGATTTTCCGTTGTCATCCACTGCCATATTCAGTCGAATACCCTTTAAAAAATCAATTGAATACAATGTTTCTTTGAATAATTCTACATTTTTTGACGGCACTGAAATCTGACCGTTGACCCCCTCAGTAGCGAGATAGATTCTGCCTTTAGTTTTGATGGAATCCAATAAAAGGAACAGTTCGTCTCTGAATTCTTTGGGATTTTCAATGTGATGGTATTTGTAAAAAGAAATGGTGGTACGGGGTTCAGGGCTTTCAAGCATTTGCCTGATAAGAACCTCTCTATTCACACGATTGTGAAGATGAGTTTTTTTCATAACTTAAAATTTTAACTCGTTTTAAGAACGGGTGGTTAATTTCAAGGCGCAAAATTAAAGTAAAATCGGTTATTTAGAGAGTAAAGGGAAATATTTAAACAAAATTATTTGATTGCTGTTATAATCTCTTGTGCTTTTGCTTTCCATGAATTTTTAGAAGCAAAGTTACGGCGGATGTTTCGCTGACTTTTATCATTTGAGGCATTGATAACCTTTTCGATAAAAGAGGCATCATCATCGGCAATATCTACCACGGCTTCGAAATCGCTTAAATCCGAAAAACGAGTGGTGACAACGGGCTTTCCAGCCGCCAAATATTCATTAATTTTGAGGGGATAAATGCCCGAAGTGAGTCCATTTTTAACAAAAGGAATGAGGCATACATCAAAACTTTGAACCCAATCAGGCAATTCCGTAGGGGGTTTAGGCCCTTTTAAATCTACATTTGGATATTTTCTCAGCCGCTCTTCATACTCCTTTTGAGTAATTCTGCCCACAAAAATGTATTGATACTGAGGGGTATTGCTGATAAGCCTTTCCAATAAATCATAATCCACGCGCTCATCTATAGAACCCAAATATCCAATGGTTTTAAGTGCTTTTTGGGGTAAAGTAGTAACGGTTTCAGAACGGCTAAAAAGGTCAAAGTCAACGCCGTTTTTTATTAAATTGCAATTGGCGTGTTGAAGTCTTTTTTTATTAAAAAGCCCATTAGAAGTAACGATAACGGTATCCACCATTTTTAAAAAAGCCATTTCAAGCCGTTCTCCGTGTTGCTTAGCCCAAGTGGCAGAGCCTATTTCATCGTAACAATAATATATCAGTTTTGACTCTTTTAACTTGCCTGCCAGATGTACCCCAAAAAATGGATTAAAAGCATTAATGACTACAGGGTTCTCCATTTTCAAGGATTTTGCCGCATTTTTAACGGTTTTTCTGATAAATAGACTGTTGAAATAATTGAGCATATCGTGAGCCATTGGGTTTTTCAGAAAATTGGCTGGCACAACGGGAGGCAAAGTGAGAATATGAATAGTTGCTCCATTTTCAATTTTTTCGGAACGCAATCGCGGTTCAATATTGAGCATTCTTTTCCAAGACGCAAATCCTTTACCTCGGAAGCTTTGAAAAAAATCCTTCCAAGTGTAAGCATAATCAACGTATAAAACTTGGTTATCAAGAGCCAGTTCTTTCATTAACTGAACGGTGGATTTGAGATAATTACCCTCCCACGCAGGGAAAGCAATGCAGATAATATTAGCCATGATTAGTCAATTTTGCGTTCATTTATATTGCAATTCAATAGAAATTAAAATACCGAAAGAGAAGTGCTTTAATGTGATACCCCTCAGTATGAGCATTGAGGAATATACTTCCAATTTTTAAGCCATATTATACTCTTTTTAAAGCATTTTACAGATTACACATACTATATATTTTTATTTTTTGGTATGGTTCTTGGCATTAAATTCCGGAGTAATATGATATTGAGCGCTTGAAAGTATGCTTTCTACCTTTTAAATATATTACACATTTTGCTAATTAAGACAAAAAAAGAGTGCGATGGATGAAGGAATGCCTTGGGGAATAATTATGATTTTTTTCTTAATTGGTGCACTTTTAGGCATCAGAGCGGAAATAAATAAGAGAAAAAGAGAAGACAGAGAGATCGCAAAACCTAAAGAATAGAGCTTTTAGTTATCTAAATCCTTTTGTTTGAATCAAAATAATTATTGATTTACTAAAAGTATAGTCAAAAAACATCAAAAACTTTTTCCTTTTTCCCAAGAACTCAGTCCGTTTTCCTCCCAACAAATAATTCAATTACTGATTAAATCAGAAAACTATATGTTTACCACTACACAATCCAATTACCGTTTTGAAGGTTCACTTACTGAGGGGGGGGATATTCCAAAAATAAATAATTTACGAACTGATATTATTGAAAATAGTTTAGAATCAACTATTCCCTGTACCGATTTTTTTAGACGTATAAAACGTGTTTTAGTGCTTTGTTTTTTTAATTTACTCTTTTTCAACTCATTAAAAGCGCAATTAGATACTTCGCATATATATGTAGATACTGTATCACGTGCGGATTTAGATCCGATTCAAAATACCTCACTCACATTGCGTCCCCTCAGTGAATTAACTGAATTGGCTATTTTAAATGCACCTGAATTGAAAAACAATCAAGTTGATTATGCTCGACAAGCAATGGTTGTAAAGCTACAAAAACGGGCTTGGTTGGATAATTTTAGTGTCAATACAGCTTCTTTATACGGTAATGGTACTATTGTGGATGCGAGTAATAATGGTACGGCAACCGCTTATGCCTTATCTGACCGTAAAAGTCTTAATTTTAATATAGGGGTAGGGGTTCGTATTTCGGGAGGGGATATTTTAAACCGTGGGACTAAAGTAGAAATGCAGCGAATTCAGCTCGATAAGGTGCAGAACGACCGCTTGATAATTGAATCCCGCATTCGAGAAACAGTCATCAATATTTATACACAACTTGAATTGGCTTTAAAAATAGTGAAGCTGAGAGGAGATGTTGTGGAAAATCAAAGATTGGCTTTAACCATTGCCGATAAGTATTTTCAGGAGGGTAAATACAAACCCACTGATTATGGCACCTTACTCGATAAAATTACCGCAGCTCAAGAACAGTATGAGCAAGCTAAATCAGATGCCAAAAAACTGGCTTTATTATTGAAGAATATTGTTAATGTGTCAGTCTGGAAATAAACTTAGGCATTGACCTTTTTTATGTATTTTCAAAAGTAAACACACCCGATGTCTTTAATATATTTTCTTCGAATTATATCTCGTAACATTATATGGATTATTCCGATAGCATTGATTGCTTCTTTTAAGGTATTTAATTCAACTAAGAATGAAGTGAAAATGTATGAAACAGGTTCACTTGTCAATACCAGTTTAGTTTCAGGTTACAATATAGAATCAAGTGCAGGCGGAAAAATTGATTTCGGTTATGTGGGCAATGAGATGGAAAACATTTTAGGCATTGCCAAAAGCCGAGAAACCCAAGAAGAGTTAGGCACTTACCTGTTGGCTCAATGCCTGATGGTATCTAAACCTAACATGGATGTAATAGGCTCAATCGCCTTCAAAGATTTAAAAAAGGAAATCACTGATAGTCTGCGGCAATTCATCGTCGATACCTCTTCTTTTGATATGACTTTAGCGAATGTTAGAGCATGGCGAGAGAAAGAGGAGAATAATCCTATCAAAGCGATAATTAAAGATAAACACCCATTATTTGGCGTGGATCAATTGGCTACTGTCAACATCAAGCAAGAAGGAAGAAGTGATATGATACGACTAAAGTATTCATGTTCCGATCCTTCCGTTTGTAGGAATACATTAATGGTTTTAACTCAATTGGTTACTCAGAAATATAGAACTATCAAACAAGGTCAGTCTTCTGACGTTGTATCCTTTTTTGAAAAAGCCACTGCCGAAGCATCCACCGAATTGAACGGTAAAGAGTCGAATATGCTTGATTTTATGGTTAAAAATAAAATCATCAACTATTATGAGCAGACAAGATTCATAGCCGCCAAAAAAGAGGACTTGGATGAAATGTATTTCAAAGAGATGATGCAATTAGCTGCTGCTGATTCCGTTCGTAGAAGCCTCGATAGGCAACTGAGTAAATACGTTGACTTGCCTGTAATCAACAAAAACTTGATGAAACAGCGCACAGAGTTGACAAAAGTGTCCTCTCAATTAGCCAATATTGAAATTGGTACCGTAGATGAAGGGGTATCAACTCAAGACGACCCAGCTGTAAAACAACTGCAAAATCAAGCAGAACGCATAAAAAGAGAGCTTCGCAA
>JANMYC010000955.1:0-4506 GCA_031381715.1 Saprospiraceae bacterium | reverse complement strand
CATGTCGAATCGAGTACCCCAATCTATGATTTCACGCACCCGTTGAGGGCCTTCTTCTACGACAATTTCAACTATTTTTTTATCGCATAAACCATCACCAGCATCGAGCGTATCATCAATGTGTTTTTGATAATTATCTTTTTCGATATTCCAAACCGCTGCCACGCCCCCCTGAGCGTAGCGCGTATTGGATTCATTTTCTACCGTTTTTGTCAAAACATCGATTTGCAAATCAGGTCGCTGACGGGCAATTTTTATCGCAAAACTCAATCCAGCAATACCGCCACCAATCACAAGAAGGTCAGTTTTCATATAAATCTATGATATTTAATTAAAAATGAGCCCGTTTAAAAACAGGGTGTGAAATTAAGCGATTTTACAGAGAATGATAAAATACTGAATTAATTTTTAAAAGCTTACTTCATTGCATTTTCAAAATACTTATCCGCATCTTTTTTCAACTGTATCAATGAAGGTTTATGAATGTACATCATATGCCCTGCTTCATAATACGTAAAATTCACATTCTTCTTTAATTCAGGTCGCAGTCCCATGTGATTGAACGTGTATTCTGCCGCAAAAAACGGGGTAGCTAAATCATAATAACCAGCGCACACCCATACTTTCAGCGCGGGGTTTTTATTCATTGCTTGACGCAAAGTTTCAGCTACATTCAGATATTGATTCTGTACATTGCTATAATTCCATGGTTGCACCCTACCTGTTAACTCCAAATAAGGCAAATCGTTCTCATATTTTAAATCTTGTCGAACATATTGATTCATCGTTGTTGAATACGGACCCGAAATAGTAGCATCCAAGCTTGGATCAAATTCGTTGCGCTCGCCTGCATTATCGTAATCCGTTCCAGTCATTCTACCATCGAGTCGCCCAGCGGTTTTACCATCCCCCCTCAGTAATTCCTTACAAAAACGACTTATTTCAATGCGTAAATTAGCATTTTGAATATAATTCTTGGATAAACCCGTGAATTTTGAAAGCTTTTCAGCCACGCTATTTTTCTCCGCATCCGTTGCCAAATCGCCTTTCATCAAGACTAAATTGTATTCATTGATAACAAAATCTCTAACGGCTTGCATCGTTTTTTCCAAATCACCTTGATACTCAGGAGCAATTTTTTTATGATACCAAGCCATAGCCGTGTAAGTGGGTACGAATAACGCATAAGGCAAATCATTTCCTCTTTCGAAACGAGCCGTTTGAAAATTTAAAATGGATGAAATCAAAACCACACCATTGATATACATATTATATTTATCCTGTAAATAGCCCGAAAGGCCAGCCGCCCGAGTAGTCCCGTAACTCTCACCAGCCAAAAATTTTGGAGAACCCCAACGCACATACTTCGTCGCATGAAGGCGAATAAACTCTCCAACGGATTCAATATCTTCTAAATATCCCAGAAATTGGCGTTCATTTTCACCCGTGACTGCTCGACTATAACCCGTATTGACGGGGTCAATAAAGCATAAATCGGTTTTATCTAACCAACTGAATTCATTGTTTTGATACGAATAAGGGGGCGTCAAAGCATCCCCTTTATCCGTCATTGGGATTCTTTTGGGTCCAATTAGCCCCATGTGCAACCAAACTGAAGCCGAACCGGGGCCGCCATTAAAAGTGTAAGTAATCGGGCGTTTGGTCAAATCCCCTACTCCATCTTTAGTATAATAAACAAAAAAGACATTGGCTTTTGCTTTACCACTTTCATCTTTAAGGGTCATATAGCCCGTTCGAGCAGTATAATTGATAGTTTGGCCATTGATTGTCACCTGACCCTTAGTTTCTACGGGTGGCGGTGGCGGAATTACGACAGCGGGTGTCTCAGCTTTTTTATCTGAACTCGTACTTGGGCTTTGCGCGATTAGTGAATGATTTATGAATAAAATAACTATTAAAAAGGTTTTAAAATGTCTCATTTTGTTGAATATATGGTTTGATGAAATAAAAAAGTGGTATTTTCAAGTAAAATAAGTAAAATCAGTCTTCTTTTTATCTGCAATTAGTCCATGACTTAATTTTTTTAGACATAAATTAAAATTCGTGATACCCCTCAGTAATGCACTTAAAATATGCTTATATTTTTTACCATTTGTCGAACAATTAAACATTAAAAACACTTTTTGCGATTTATTTTCTGATATTTGTTAGGTAAATTTTATTTGGTAACTATACTTTAAAATCCTTCTTATTATGAAAAAATCTTTTTTGAAAGGCTTCATCTGCCTTTTTTTACTTCAATGCTCTGTTTCGATTTATGCACAACAATTCAAGGTAATGGTCTTCACTAAAACCGATGGTTTTCATCATGAATCCATTAATGAGGGTGTTACTGCTTTAAAACAATTAGCTGTTCGCAACAATTTCACCATCGAATGGCAGGAAAATGCCTCTGTTTTTAATGATAAAAATTTAGAAAAATTTCAAGCAGTCATATTCCTCAACACTACAGGCAATATTCTCAACGAAGAACAACAAGCCGCTTTTGAGAAATTCATTAGAGCAGGAAAGGGATTTGTGGGCATTCATAGTGCCAGTGATACCGAATACGATTGGGTTTGGTACACTAAAATGGTGGGCATGATGTTTAAAATACATCCACAACAACAAACAGCTTATTTGAAAGTGGAAGACAGCAACTTCCCAGGCATGGAGCGTTTTCCTAAAAAACTCTTGTGGACGGACGAGTGGTACGAATTCAGTACGCCTGCTAAATCCACGGATTTAAAAGTCTTGGTTTCGATTGATGAAAAATCTTACGACCCCAAAGCTAAATGGGGCGATAATGAAGGCAAAGGCATGGGTTTTCACCCAATTTCATGGTATCATAATTATGATGGTGGTCGAGCATTTTATACCGCTTTAGGGCATATTCCCCTCGTTTATTCCGACCAAACTTTCCTCGACCATGTGTACGGTGGCATTTATTGGGCAGCTACGGGTAAGGGATTGTAGTAGATTTATTAAAAACCAATAGCTCGTAAACCAGAGGAAGTTACGAGCTATTGATTTTTTATAACTTATTTTAAGCTCTATCAATCTCTTTAAGTTCGTATGTTTTACCGTCTTTTTTAACTAAGCCTACTTCAACAATTTCATCAAAATACATTTTTACTACATCGGATAGACCTTCCGAGACTTTAATTTTTTTCTTGAAAGATTCTGTACCTTTTGATGGTAAAATTTTAATTGTATTTTGTTGGGCATCAGCTATTTTCAACGTTCCTGTAATTTTAATAAAATCAGGTGCTTGTTGATTTTCGATTTCGTTTTTATCTGCTTTTATACTAATAATTTCTTGATTAAAAGTATCTTGTTTACGTTGCAGTGCAATAGCTTTTTGATGTCCGTTTCTGACAATCGTAAATCCTGTTTGCCTTATTCTATCCCCATCTGGAGCCAATACCTTTGTTAAACTGATAAAATTTTCGTAATAATTTTTGTCATTAATCTTGGCTTTTAATCCAGAATAATCCGCACGATTTATTAAGTCAACACAGTCTATTATCTCTTCTATTACTTCTTCTTGAATGTTTTTCTCTTCAAACATTTCTGTTTGATTTGTTTGTTTCCCTAATTTTATAACTACTGCAAAACTTGCAGCCATAGGAGCTGAGAAAAAAGGTTCAAATAAGTTTTTTATATTATCATCTACTTTTGGGCCACTTCTATAAGCTATTTTAAGCTTCCTCTCAGCTGTACGGTATGTTAATTTTTCAATCGCTTCATAACGGTTTAAAAATTCACGAGAATTGATTTTACCAAACCCCACTTCATTACCACTAAATGACAATAAAAACTCAGTGCTATCTAATTCTGTATTTTTTAGTTCTAAATGACGAAAAAAATTAATATCTTCATATAAATCACGCAATTCGTCTGCTATTTCTATAGGAGGGTTTCCTACTAAACCAAATGCAACCATTTTTTCTGCTTCTCTAAACTTCTTGCATTTCAATGCTAAAGATGCAGCACTTCTGAATAAAACAGAGCGTGTTGGTTCTCTTGATTCATCAGCTAAAAAACTCAATGCAGCTTCTCTTTCCAACTGAAAAGCCTCTTCATACAAATGCAAAGCCGTCCTTTCATCACCCTGTATTTGGGAAACGTAGGCATCTTGAGCTAATATCATTGCTTTTCTATGCACTTGTTTTGTATTTGAGTTGTCCATTATTTTAAAATATAAAGAGCTTCTGGTTTTGAAAATTCTATAATTGAAACGAATGCAGGTACATTAGAGTTGTCAGATTGTTGAGTTTGTGGAAATTTAATTTTCAAACGATTTTTTATAGTATTTGAACCGTTCTCTCTTTTAATACCAGACACTTCCAAACGAGCAACAAAATCAAAATTATCCCCTTTACTTAACCAAAAATCTACTCCATCCCCTTTTTTAGATGTTTCAATATCATCAAAACCAGTTAATCTTGAAGCCAATAGAAGAGCAATACACATAGCTGCGTGGTCAGTTGTGCGATTCTCATC
>JANMYC010000899.1:0-7542 GCA_031381715.1 Saprospiraceae bacterium | reverse complement strand
CCTACTATCAATACAACTTAATATTACCGCAAAAGGAAATTGTCCATCAGCGGTGTAACCTGCTTGTTCAAGGAGATTTCTGTTCGCTTTAAGATTATTTACAAATCTATCATTGCCTTCTTTTAAAATTTGAAGTGCTTTTAGAGGCGTTAAACTCGCCTGCGTTTCTTGCGTATGTACTCTCATTTCTATTGATTTTATTTTGTACGTTTAATTTTTATTGAATATTTTGTCAAATACTGAGGGGGTGCCTCATTATGAGATATGAAAAATAAGTCATAATTTCCTAATGGCTCGATTGCACATTATAGGCATTGTCCATTTTATATATTTCCTTGAAACCAACCATATCACAAGTGATATTTTTAAGCGGTGCTTTAATATCCCTAAATTCTTTTATCAACTCCAATACATCAAAATCAATATATTTTGCATTCGAAGCGTCTATTGCAACCGTTGAATTCTCCGGAATATGGTCAAGGGTTTCTCTAATGCTGGCTTTATTTAAAAAAGAAACCTCTTCCGAAAGGTGTATTTTAATCATATCCCCAGCATGGTGTTTCTCTTTATGAAAAAAGTAGGAATTCTTTAAATTGCCGTGTAAAATAGCTCCAATTGCAGCAATTAAACCCGCCACAACCCCAATAAGCAAACCTTCGCCTTTCACTGGTTTATAAACACCAAACAAATCAATGGCTAATATCGCAACCACAGTTACCATAAAAGGGATATATTGATACTTTCCATTGCTAAACATCTGCTTAAAAACAGAGATTTTACATAATTTGTAACCCGTCAGTAAGAGAATAGCCGCCAATGCAGAAAGGGGAATTTTATTAAGAAGGCTTGGAATAGCGATAATACAGATCAATAAAAGTAAGCCGTGCATTATTGATGATAGCTTAGATTTCGCACCAGAGTTAATATTCGCACTGCTTCGTACAATAACGCTCGTAACAGGCAAACCACCGATGAGCCCAGCAAGTGCATTGCCTGCACCTTGCGCTAAGAGTTCGCGATTGGTATTTGTCACATTGCGCTCAGGATCCATATTATCCACTGCTTCTATGCTCAAAAGGGTTTCTAAAGTAGCAATAATGGCAATCATAAAGCCTGTTACAATGACTTTACTATTTAAAAAACCGTTAAAATCGGGAAATGTGAAAAAACTTAAAAACTCGGAAGGGCTATTGGCAGCTTTTATGCGTACCAAATGTTCCTCACCAACGGTTAAGAAGCTGCCTGTGGCTTTAAAAAATTCATTTAAAATAATAGAGGCAAGTACTGCCACCAATGCACCCGGTACAAATTTGAACCTACTTTTAATAAAAGGTTTTTCCCAAAACAGCATTATCAATATTGAAACCACACAAATGAGTGAAACACCCATATCAACATACTGCAATGGCTGCAATAGCTCATGAAAATCTTCATCATGAAAAGAGAAAAATTCAGATAAACTACCTTTCTCATCTCTATCGTAGCCAAACGCATGAGGGATTTGCTTCGCAATAATCAAGATACCGATACTTGTCAGCATCCCTTTTATGACACTCGATGGGAAATAATTGGCAATGCCACCCAATCTTGCCAAACCCATCAGCATTTGCAAAATACCCGCAATGAATACTGCGCATAAGAACAATCTGAAATCACCAATATTGGTAATAGCAGCCAATACCAATGCTGCCAAACCCGCCGCGGGTCCACTCACACTCAGCTTTGAACCACTCAAAGTACCGATGACTACACCACCAATGATACCTGAAATAATACCACTAAAAAAGGGCGCACCAGATGCCAATGCAATACCCAAACACAGCGGTAAAGCCACTAAAAATACGACAATACTGGCGGGTAAATCATTTTTTAAATTTGAAAAAAGACCTTTCATTTTCTTTAGAGGATTAAGGATGTACGTTATTAAGTAAAAATACAACATTTAGGTATTCTACATCAGACAGATGAGGAATATAGTTACTATCAAATACCTTTTTGTTTTAGCTTATAAAAATAATAAAATAACAATAAATACTGAGGGGTATAGCTTCTCCAACGGGAGCCTATCGACCGCAGATTTATTAAGTTTAGAACAAAATAAAAAGTGCACTCATTTCAGAACACGATAAACCTTGTTTTATAATCAATAAAATATTTCGATGCAAGGGAGAGATTACGCCTCGGGCGGATTATAGGGAAGGAAAGTATATAATGAAGATATTAATTCTTCATCGTGAATGTGAATCTTAGATTTAGAGATGGCAGAAGCCCAATCCTTTACAAATTGGGTACTAATAGGATTTTTGTAAGCGATTAAGTCTTTTTCAGTTTTACTTTCTTTTTCGTCGGTATCTTTTGTATTATCGTCATCCGTTTTACTTTCTTTTAATTCACAAACAGAATTATCCTTAGCTTGTTGCATAACAGTAACAGCCAAACTTGATAACATCGTGATAAGTAAAAATATTGATAAAAATAACCTCATTAAATTGGATTCATTAACGACTGAATAAAAACAGGAAATTTCCTTATCTCTCAAGCAAAAGTAATTGAATTATTAGAAATTAACAATAAACTCCATTTTAGTTTTAATCTGTATTTTATCGCCTTAGTGAAACAAGGTTTTATTTTAAAAGTTTAAAGTTCAATATTGGGTTTCAATGAGAACTTGGGCAACGATATATATATTGAGTTGAAAATGTTTTATAATGCCTTTGAAAAATCGCAAAAAGTGTCCTTTTTCACTGTTGATACTGAGGGGGGGTATCATATTCAGTAGTGCGAAACTGGAGTTTCGCCTTACAAAAACAGGGCATAGCCGTAAAGCCTGCCCTGTCATAAAAACTATCGCAAAAAGAATTATTTATTCTGTTACCATGGGCGTGAAGAAATAAACGCTGCTATCGTCGGGCTGGAAATCATACAAAATACTTCGCTTTGCTCCGTATTTTGTATGATTTTCAGAGCCGACTTAAAAAGATAGCAGCGCTTATTTTAGCCCAACTACATAATAGGCTCCTCTTCTGATTTGGTGTGCTTGTGATTAGGGCTATAGCCTTTTATCAACTTCATTTTTAAACTTTCAGCCAAGTACAATAATGCAGGCACGAGTATTAAAGTTAAAAAAGTAGCGAAAGCCAAACCGAAAATCATCGTCCAACTGAGGGGACCAAAGAAAGCCACGTTGTCACCACCAAAGAAAATATGCGGGTCGCCATGTGTAAAGAGCTTAATAAAATCTATATTCAATCCAGTCGCTAAAGGTATCAAACCCAATATAGTGGCTGATGCCGTGAGTAAAACGGGTGTCATACGTGTGCGCCCAGCTTCTACTATTGCTTCTTTTAAAGGCAAACCGCCATCCAAAAGAATTTCGGTGAATTCGACCAATAGAATACCGTTTCGCACCACAATACCCGCCAAAGCAATGATACCTACACCTGTCATGATGATAGACATATCCATTCTGAACACCACAAAACCCAATAAAACACCAATAATAGATAAGAATATTTCACTAAAAATAATCAACATTTTACTGATAGAGTTGAACTGAATAATCAATATCAACATAATTAAGCCCATGGATGTCATTAAAGCGCCACTCAAGAACGACATTGCTTCAGCTTGCTCATCTTGCTGACCACCAAATTTGACATTTACGGATTCTGGTGCTTTGAAACCCACCAATTTTGATTTCACATCGGCTACCACATTATTGGGATTAAAACCCGTCAATACGCCCGATGCCAATGTGACAATACGCTTTTGGTTTTTACGTTTGATACCACCATAGGTCGTACTATATTTCACATTCGCTACGGATGACATGGGTACTTGGCGCAATTGCCCGCCCATATTCATGTCCCGATATATTAATTTTGAATTTAAAACATCTGAAACACTGCTCCTTTGGTCTTCTTGAGCGCGGATATTGATTGGAAAATCCTCGTTAGGTGTTTTAAATTTAGACACTTCTTTACCAAATATAGAAGTCCGCAATTCACCACCAATTTGAGCCGTTGAAATGCCTTCTCGATTGGCGCGCGCCCTATCCACTTCTACCAATAATTCAGGTTTATTCAACACTAAATCGGATTTCAATTCCTCCACACCATCAATCTGCAACGAATCCAAGTAGCGTTTTAAACTATTTGAAACGGTCGCTAATTCCTTAAAATCTTCACCCGTTAACTCTATTTGTATTTCTTTACCTTGAGGTGGCCCATTGCTTTCTTGCGCAATCGTAATTTCAGCCCCCGCAATACCTTTTACTGCATTTCTAATTTGATTCAAATATGGCTGAGTTGATTTACCATTTCGGTCAGCAAATTCCACAAATGCTACGGTCACTTTACCCATGTTTGGATTTGTACCGAAATCATACGTTTGAGGGTCAGTTGCTCCCACAGCTACATTTGAAATAACTGATGTAACAAGTGGATTATTATCTCCTAAAACTTTAACGATACGTTGTTCTACTTCCTGCGTAACATTATCGGTATAAATTGAACTCGTGCCTACAGGCAATTTGATATAAGCATATACAAAATTTGGGTCACCCGTCGGGAAGAAAACCACATTCGGTGGAAATTTAACAAATACACCAATGGATACCATCAACAATACCAACGTCGCTCCCAATACACCCAACGCATGCCATTTGCTTTTAATGAAAAACTCCATCAAATGGGCATAACCATTTTGCACTTTTACCCATGCTTTTTTCTGAAAAGCTTCAGCAGTGTCGGCTAAAACAAATTTATTGAGTAAAAACAAGCCGAACATAGTCAAAGCAAAATTGCCCAAACCAAAATCAACTATATAACTAATAATGGTAATTAAAACCAATATGATACTCGCTTTAATAAAACTCCTATCTACTTTTCGATATTTTACTCCCACTGGATGCGGCTTCATGAAATCCACGGCAAAAACTGGATTAATGATATATGCCACAATAAGCGAAGCAAAAAGGGTAATAATCATGGTCATGGGTAGGTAAAACATAAATTTACCAAACACGCCCTGCCAGAAAAGCAACGGAAAAAACGGGGCTAAAGTCGTCAAAGTACCTGATAAAACGGGTAAAAAGACTTCACCAGCCGCTAATTTAGCCGCTTTAATGATGGGTATTTTACCATTAGCAAATATCCTGTGCGTATTTTCAATCACCACAATTGCATCATCCACCACAATACCCAAAGCAATGAGGAAGGAAAATAAAACCATGAAATTGAGTGAAAAATTCTTGTATCCCAATAATCCTGTAAAAATAGCAGGCTCAACTAAGAATGCCACACACATCGAAATTGGTACCGATAATGCAATGAAAATAGCGTTGGTCGTACCCATGAAAAACAACAAAATCAGCGTTACGAGTATAAAACCAATGATGATAGTATTTATCAAATCATGTAAACCTACTTCCGTTTTTTTAACTTGTGCACCCGTTATTTTTATGGTTATTTCTTTAGGCAAGTCGTTTGCGCGCATCTCTTCGCAAATCTTTTCAATGGCATTACTGGAAGTAATGAGGTTTTCACCACCCTTTTTAATGACATTGAGTGAAATAACGTTTTTACCTTCCAAACGGGCATAACTCTCTTTTTCTTTGTGTGCATCACGCACCTCCGCAAAATCGCTCACTCTTAAAGCCGCTCCCGTACCACCACGCACTATAATATTTCCAATCTGACGCGGGTCTTTGAACTGCCCCGCAACTGTAATATTGCGTTTAACGGAACCCATATCCACTGTACCGCCCGAAATTGTCATATTTTCATAAGCAATTGCCGACTCCAAATCCCGCATAGTGATATTGTTGGCTTCCATTTTATACATGTCCACATTGACTTGTATTTCACGGTCAAGCGCACCAATCATATCCACACGGCTGATTTCTTTGAGCGATTCAATGCGGTCTTGTAAAATATCAGCGTATTTTTTAAGCTTATCGAGGTCAGTATTGCCCGCAATGTGCACACTCATAATGGGCAACTGCGAAACGTCGATGTCTATTATGCTTGGTTTTGCTGGCAAATCTGAAGGCAAATCCGCTTTATCCACCGCATCTTTAATGCGTTGTTTGGCTTTTTCAACATCTTCGGTAGTGTTAAATTCTACCATCACAGAGCTGAAATTTTCAACCGAATTTGACGTAATTTTTTTAACGCCCGTTATTGCCTTTGCTTGTTTTTCAATCTCTTTTGAAACAAGCGTTTCCATATTTTCAGGTGACGTACCGGGGTAAATGGTATTGACCATTATTTGAGGAAAAACGACTTCGGGATATTGCTCCTTGGCAAGCGATTGATAGCGCATAACTCCAGCCCCAACCACAAATAGCATAATTAAATATATACTCGTTCGATTGTCTATCGCCCAACTTGAGGGTTTAAATTCTTTTATTTTATCAAGCATGATTTTTTATTTTAAAACACCCATTTAGAGTGTACTTGACCGTAAATTTTAGGTTCAAAGCTGATTAAATCCCCTATTTGGTTCATTCCGATTCTCGGAACTGAGGGGGTGCAATCATTTTCGTTTTTTTTTAACTGAAACGAATTACTGAATTTGTACTATGTCGCCTTCACTCAAGTCTTCAAAACCCGTTGTAATCAATTTATCACCCGGTTTCAATCCACTCAATATTTCAGCTTTATCACCGTAATATTGACCTACTTTTACCGTAACTTTGGTTGCTTTACCCCCATTTTCAATCAATACAAAATCATTACCTTCCAAATCTTTTTTCAACACATTGATAGAAACACTGTAAGCATTCGGGTTGGAGTAGTCGGCAACTTTCAAGATACCTGCCATATTGGGCAACAAACCCGATTCATTTCCTCTCAAAGGCACTTCTACCTTGAAAGTACGGTTCATTGCATTCACTGAAGCACCTATATAACCAATTTTACTGTTAATATCTCTCTTCAAATCGGGAAAAGACACTACTACTGCGTTGCCTTGGCGAACTTTACCCGCGTAACTTTCAGGCACATCGGTTTTAAGTTTTAAATTAGAAAAATTAACAATGCGTGCCAACGGAACACCCGGAGATATTACTTGACCAATTTTCAAGTTCACTTCATCCACTATACCTGAATTAGGCGCCACGATGCGGTAATAATCACGGCTTCTTTCTATACTTTCCATTGATTTTTCAAGCGATTCTTTATTGTTTTTAGCACTTAAATACTGAACCTCTGAGCCAATATTTTGCTTCCACAATGATTCCTGCTTTTGAAAAACCTCCACAGCAAGCTCGTAGCGCTTTTTGATTTCAGCCAATTGATTGCGCAACATTTCATCATCTATTTCGCCGACAACCTGCCCTTTTGAAACTCGATCGCCCACTTTTAGATTCATTTTTATTATTGAACCCGGTACTTTCGCATTCAAGAAATACTCCTCGTCGGCAACCACTGCGCCTTGTAACTCTATGTAATGGTTAAATACTGAGGGGGTCGCCGATGTGACTTGAATAAAGTGCGATTTCACCTTTTTAGTGGTATCGCCAGCGTTAAGCTCTTTTTC
>JANMYC010000952.1:0-3108 GCA_031381715.1 Saprospiraceae bacterium | reverse complement strand
CTGGTGGTCATTGAACTCAGCGCAATATTATTTTGTAATACTGAAACCGTTACATTATTCACTGTTTTATCAGCTTCAGTTCTAATTGCCCCTGTAATAGTTGCTGGAGGTGTACAAAAACCTAAATTATCCTGTACTGTTATCTCAGATATGCAATAGTTCGCATTGCCAGCTTCATCTTTAGTCCATATTTGAACAGGTATCTTTTTACCTGCATCGGCACACGTAAATGTCAAAGTAGTGCCTAATACTGAAGGGTATTGATTCGTCGTGTTACTGGTTGTTTTAATTAAAGCTAATTGACTCGTTAAATAGCTATAATTAGAGCAATTATCATTTACGCCTTGCACTACATCAGCCACATTTACGGTAACTGTAGCCGCGCCAATCATACCACCTAATTCCGCATTTTTATTTAAACATAAAATAGCGGGTGTTTTAGCATCTACAACTTTTATATTTTGCGTTTTAAAAGCTTGATTTCCACATCTATCAAATACAATCCAGTTTGCTACATAATCTTTTCCGTAAGCTAAAGTGGCTGTTATTCGAGCGTCAAAACCCCTCGATACCACTATATTAGGATTATTTTTTTCAACTAAAGTCCAATTATATGTCAAGCCCTCGCTACCTAATTTTACGCCTTTACATTGGTCTTCAGCTTTTACAGTGATGTTCACCGTTGCTTGACAACCCAATCCGCCATCTCTGATAATAGTATCAGCAGCGGCTGTAAACTGAGGGGGTGTATTATCTGAAATATTTATCAGTTGCGTAAAACATATAACACCATCAGAATAAGCATTTGGATTAACTGCAATTAAAGGATTTGTGGATGTGGCGACCAAGCCATCTGCATCTCTAAATCTTCTTTCTTTTGTGTTCGCCGTGCAACCTAAGCGACCCAAAAACTCCCACGCTGAGGAATTTTGGGTATTCCAAAGCGAATTGGAGTGAACGTCTCCGCACACAGGTTGACCGTAACACGAGCTATTCCAATCACTCGAACCGTTATTAAAACTAAACTTACACCAATCAATGACTTTATACTTTCTTAAAATCATGTAACACGCGCCTGGAACACTCGTCAAAGTATCATCTTTTATTTCAACAAAGATGGTTCCGCAGCCATTATTGATAATATGCCCATCCTTAGTTGAAGGATTTGTGAGCAACATATTCTTCGCTTGATCTATACTCGGCACTACTGCAAAACAATCCGCTACTATATCGTCAGGAAAATCAACTGTAAAATCGCTTTTACCTGTTACTGTGATAGTTTGCGTGCACGAATCTTTTCTATTTGTAAAATCTGAAATCACCCACTTTCGGGTAATCGTTCCTACTCCACAGTTATTCAAATTTTTAACCACAGAATAAACCGTATCTTTCAATCCGCAATTATCCCACAACGCAGGCATTCCATATTGGGTATAATCATTAAAAGGCACGTCCTTACAAGTGATTGTGACTGGTGCGGGAGCGATACATGAAGGTCTTAACCTGTCATCAATATTGATTGACATCATACAATCATTGTAAAGTCCTGCTTTGTCATAAACCCTTAAACCCACCATTTTCGATTTGCCTGCGTCGCAGCAATAAAAATCAACATACGGTTTATAAAGCGTATCTGCCGGATTCCAGCAGTTATCGAATCTCTTAACTTCAATACGGTCTATTGCACAGTTATCAGCACTTCCTCCATCAAGTCTATCCGCAAAAATTCGTGCTGAACCATCATTATTCAAACTGACTGAAACACTGTTTGAGCAAACCGCCTGAGGTGAAATATTATCCCTTACCAGTATTCTAAAAGTTTTTTTAGAAATAGCATATCCACAAACATCTTTAGCTTCTATTGTGAAAACATACTCGCCTATCTCAGTAAAAACACCTTCAAAAATGCTCGTTGTTACTTTATCAGTTGCATTGAATTGTGGATAATTACTCAGTTCTTTTACTCGAGTATCATCCACCGAAAATGTTACTTTATCTTTTGAACACCCTAAATCACTTGCCTTGATTACCAATCGGACTTTTCCGCCACAACCATTTGGCAATGCTAAAGGATAGACATTGGCTCGAAAACCATAAAAACTTGCTCCACCTGTTATTGTATAACCATCAAAATCTACTGCAGTATCTCTTACAGCTAATTTGCTATTGATCACATAATACTGAGAAAACTGCGCTGATACTGAGGAGGGTGTTTTATCTAAAACAGTTATTGATTGAATACATGTTTTTCGACTTTCATCCACCGCAGTAGCAGGGTCATCTGGCGAACACAAACTAAGTAATGACCACGTTCTCTCTATTCTATAACTGCCCGCACAAAGGCGGAAAGTATCATCACTGTATTTTAAATAAATCTGACACGTTTGATCAGCTGCGAAACGGTCATTTATTGTATTCACATTGCCATCAAAATCCACTTGAGGAACCCCAGTTACTGAGGGGTCAAGTTTTAAGGGCACTTGTGAGCAATCAAAAACCGTATCTTTTGGGCAAATAACATTTTTTAATAATGCCGTTCTGATAAATATCGCTTGTTCGCACGTTGTGCTACCACCACATCTATCATTGATGGTAAAAGTGCGAATAATAATTTTTATAACATCCTCCGTATTGGGCAATCTATGCGTAGCCGAAATCCCGACGGGAAGTTGTTTAAAAGGCTGCGAACACGATGCGTCATAGTATTTATCTATATAGCTGTAAGTGCTACCGTAAATACAATCCGTTGTAATCTTCGGCTCTCCTGATTCTTGTACCGTGGGTATATTAGTGATTTTTAATTGAGCACAACTAAAACTCGTATCTACGGGACAAATAGCCGTTACAGCAATATTTGCTTCATTAAAATTTTTAACCCTAAACTCTGACTTATTAAAATATGTTGTTATACCGATGCTACCACAAAGAGTTTGCGCCGTCCCTTCATGCAGAAGCGACATCAAAAGTACTGCTACCATAGCAGTAAACTTTATCAAACGTTTTTTGATAGTTTTTAAAATCGGTTGTAAATGAGTCATCGTTTGTTTTATTTAAGTCTTACACAGTCCTAAATAGGCTGATAATCTTAAAAATCTTACTACTGAAAAG
>JANMYC010000851.1:0-1694 GCA_031381715.1 Saprospiraceae bacterium | reverse complement strand
TGATTATCAACTATATCCAGCACTTTTGGCAATAGGTCAACAAGTGTCGTTACGGGCGTAGCCACCAACACAATATCTGCCGCTTGCACCCCCTCAGTAAAAGGCAGTATTTTGTCCACCAAACCCAATTCTAAAGCCCTTTTAGCATATTCCTCGTTGCGTTCTACCCCAATTATTTCAGTTGCAAAACCACTCTCCTTCAAGCCAATCGCCAAGGAACCACCTATTAAACCTATGCCTATTATTGTTATTGTCATAAATAAACAGTTGATAATCAGTATTTTATAAATATTAAAACTAAAATTTGACAAATTCATGCGAATCATATTATCTTTGTGTTAACGGTCGTTCGAGGATGACCAATCGGTGAGTTTTGCTGCAGCAAGGCTCACCTTTCTTTTTTTAATAACTATGCAACGGATAATTATCAAATTTTAATTTGTTTAAGTTGCTCATGTATCTTTTTCGTTTTGTTGATTAAAATATCTCAATTATGTATTTCTAATGAAATGGCCATCTGACTATATTCATTCTGGCTTTTAAAAAGATTATTCCCATCAATCCACTTATTATTATAAGACTTCGTGAAATAAGTTTCTTTAGGTTCATTTATTTCAAAAAAACCTAATGTGGGTGCATAGTGATAACTTATTTTTCGTTTATTATCTGAATCTTTATATTTATCACTGTATAAATTCTCTTTCGTTTTTAACCATTCAACTGATATAAAAAGTCCATTTGACGGTAAAGGCACATTTTTATCTTTTATATTGATTTTTAAGTATCTACTTCCATCATTTTTAATTAATTGAGGCTCTATTAAATCAATGTCATTTGGTTTCCCAGCATCATTAACACCATAAATTCGCAATCTAAAAGTATTAGGCATTTTAGGTATAAAAGGAAAAAGGTACAATTGCTTAATTTTAACTTCACCTAAAAACCATGTACTTTCTTGATAATTTCCAAAGTATTGAGCATATTCATTAAACTGTTTACTATTTAAACCTACTGAGCGATACGGAGCAGATTTTTTCTTATTAAAATCATGCAAAACCATTTTTTTCTCTTTCCTCGGCTTAACCGTCACCACAGGCAACTCCAATACTGAGGGGGTAAGTTGAATGACCGATGAAACATTTTTAACAGGAATCAATACTCTTTTAAAACCCACACAACTCACTACCAAAGTATCACCTTTATCTGCATCTGCTAACTCAAATTGCCCCGTTTCATCCGTCGAAACGCCTTTATTGGCGTTGATTAAACCCACTGCGGCATATAAAACAGGCTCATTGGTATTGATATTCACCACTTTACCTTTTAAATTGACGGACTGTGCCACCGCTTGAACTGAAATAAGCCAAAGAACATTTAGAAATATTACTGCTTTCATGTTTGTTAAAATTTTTACAGCTATTAATGAAATGTGATTAAATAGCCTTTAAACGTTTTTAACAAACTGAATGTGTCCTAAGTCTCATTTTTTATTTTAAATAATTGATAATCAGTATTTTATAAATATTAAAACTAAAATTTAACAAATTAAAATCAATAATATTATTTTTACCTATCGGTTATCTACGGACGACCCCTTAGAGAAACGGATTGGCTCAAGAGCAGTCCGTTTTATTTTTTATATGAAATAATTATGCAACGGATAATTATCAAATTTTAATTTATTGAGGTTGCTC
>JANMYC010000820.1:0-3469 GCA_031381715.1 Saprospiraceae bacterium | reverse complement strand
AGCGACCCCTCAGTTACAAAAGATAATTGGACGGCTACGCAGCAAAGTAGAATATGCTGATATTGATTCCATCTCAGAAATGGGTTTACATGCCTTTTTATCAGATGTAAGGGTAGAACTATTCAATTTTAGTAAAGCTTTGAGTACAACTTATTTTTCTTATAATTAATCAATCTATTTGTAGTTAACAGTCGTTGGAAGATTTTGAATCTTTCTACGATTTCAGTTTTTCTAACCTTACAGCAATTCTGTATTTGAAAATTTTAAGCCCAAATTTTGATATACCCCCTCAGTATTTAGAGCATTTTTGGGTAAGACTGTTTAAAATAGAGGATTAACTTTCCATCCCGAGGACTCGGGATAAACTTTTGGAAAGTTTTTACCCAAATTCGGAATTGCTGCTAACCTTATTAAATATCACATAAGTTATTCATTTTCATTGTTTTATATAAATTAAAAAATATTTAACCCAATAATACAACAAAAACTGAAGACACAAAAATGCCTATCCGACGCCCAAAAATCTACCTTTGTCGTCAAAAAAAATTCATACTTTGAGCCATTGCTAAACAATGCCTGTTTTTAAAATACACCACATTACGGAATACATCTACGACCGACCCGTCAGAGAAAGTGCCAATCAGATTAAAATTTACCCATTTAATCACCTTGGACAGGAGACCGTGAGTCATGATTTGAGCATAACAAGCGACCCGAATATCAATCGTTTTACCGATTATTTTGGCAATAAAGTCGGTTGGTTTATAGTCAACGAGCCGCATAAAGAACTCATTATTGATAGCCAATTGGTTATCAAAACAGGACAATCCGTAGCCAACCCCGTTTTATTATCGACTACATTTGAATGGACTGAAATAAAAAACGCTACCAATATAGATATTCAATTGCTCGACTTTGCCAAACCCGAGCCACTGAAATCACAAAAAGCAATTAAAGACATAATTGATATTTTACGACCCGATTCGAACACGCCCGCTTTGTTCGTTCAGCGTTGTTCAAAGTATATTTTCAATAATTTTCAATATAAAAAAGGCATAACGAGTATAGAAACCACCGTGGATGAAATACTGGAACATAAATCAGGTGTTTGTCAAGATTTTGCGCATATTTTACTTGAAATGCTGCGGTCGGAGGGTATTCCTGCACGTTATGTGAGCGGATATATTTGCCCCAATAGCGATGGCGTGCGCGGTGCAGGAGCTACTCACGCATGGGTGGAAGTGTGGTTGCCATCCTCTGGTTGGGTGGGCATTGAACCTACTAATAATACTTGGGTTTCAAATTTGCACGTTTGCCTTGCCGTAGGTCGTCATTTTAATAATTGTAGCCCCATGAAAGGTACTTTCAAGGGACCTGCTCGGCAGGAACTTTCTGTCTATGTGTCCGTTGGTTTTGAGGACGGAACGACCTTTGAAGACAATAATTTGGTTCAAATGTCAAAAGAACCGACTAATATTATCCCGATTGCGGATTTGATTGGTATGCAACAATAGATACTTTTTTAACAAAAACAAAATCGATTTTAAAGCAACCGTTTTATCTTCTTACCTGTCTTTTAGTTTAGATGAAAAGCATTTCCATTCATCGAAAATGGCAACATTCCATTAAAAAAAACGTTATGTTTGTATTGAAATACTTCAGATTCCAATATTTCAAATTCCAAATTTCAAGTGCACCACGTCTGAAATTTGGAAGTCGAAATATTGGAATTTGGAATCTGAAATACTGAAATTTTTTAAGGAAAGATATAATGAAAGACAACTATCAGTTACTGATTACAAAACTCGACGAATTTATCCGTAAATATTATATTAATCAAGCGATTAGAGGCAGTATGTACTCTACGGGCTTGATTCTCGCCTTATTTTTAGGATTAAATTTCGCTGAAAACTATTTTTATTTTACCCCCTCAGTAAAAACACCTTTGTTTTGGGGTTTCGTGGGTGTGAGCGCCATTGCCTTAGCGATTTGGGTAGCGATGCCTTTGTTGCACTATTTCCGTTTGGGTTCGGTGATTAGCCATGAACAAGCGGCGAACATTGTAGGCGACCATTTCACGAGCGTAAAAGACAAATTACTGAATATTTTACAGCTGCGCAAACAGGCAGATACTGTTGAAAATAGGGATTTGATATTAGCGTCCATCAATCAAAAATCGGAGGAGATAAAGCCGATTCCATTCAAAGCAGCGATTGATTTGCAGAAGAATAGAAAGTATTTAAAATATGCTTTACCCCCGCTTTTATTGCTCCTTTTCATGCTTTTTGCTGCACCCAGCTTGATTAAAAATGCCACTTCTCGCCTTTTAAATTATAATAAAGAGTTTGAAAAAGATGCCCCTTTTCATTTTACAGTGGATAAATCGAACTTAAAGGTAGTTCAATTTCAAGACTATGATTTAAGGGTAAAAGTGGATGGAGATGTGTTACCCAATGAAGTTTTCATAGATGTGAACGGCTATCAATACCGTCTTGTGAAAGAAGATGCAACAACTTTCAGCTACAAATTTCCGAATGTACAGCAAAATATTCCTTTTAAAATATACAGTGGACCAGTCAATACCCCTCAGTATCAGCTTGAAGTTTTGAAAAAACCGAACATTGCGGGCTTTGATGTGAAATTGGATTATCCTGAATACGTGGGCAGGGCGGATGAATTGGTGAGCAATCAAGGCGATTTGATAGTGCCCGTGGGCACAGTAATTTCGTGGGTTTTGAATGCCGAAAATACGGACGATATTAAGGTTTCTTTCATGGGAGGCAATCCGCAGTCTATCGTTCGCCAAGGTGAAACGCGTTTCACTTTTAGTAAAAAAATGATGGCGGATGAGCCGTATAAACTATTGATTTCCAATGCTTTTTTACCAAAAGCAGATTCAGTATCGTATTCAGTGACGGTTGTTCCCGATTTATATCCAACGATTAATGTTGAAAAATTCGACGATAGCTTGAACAAAAAGCGCGTCTATTTCGTCGGCGATGCGGGGGATGATTATGGCTTACGCAATCTCAGTTTTAATTATCAAATAAAAAGTACCAATGGTCAGCAGGGACAACTTCAGCGCGTCGCTTTGGCTAATCCAACGAATAAAAATGTGCAATATCAGCATACTTTTAATACCGAAGATTTAAATTTAAAAGCGGGCGATGAAGTATCGTATTATTTTGAGGTTTTTGATAATGATGCCGTTAATGGTTCAAAATCAGCAAAAACGAACGTCATGGTTTTCACCGTTCCTACCGTGGAGCAAGTGGAAAAGCAGATTGCTAAAAACAACGATGAAATAAAAGACGAGCTTAAAAAAGCAGCAAAAGAAACGAAGAAAATACAGGAAGACCTCCAGAAGTTGCGTGAAAAAATGCTTCAACAAAAGGATATTGATTGGCAAATGAAAAAAGAAGCTGAAAAGCTGATGCAACGCCAACAGGATTTAGAGAAGCAAATTCAA
>JANMYC010000761.1:0-4863 GCA_031381715.1 Saprospiraceae bacterium | reverse complement strand
CTGAATTTTGCGAAAAAACGAATATCTTTTCCTTTACCAGTCCAATAATCAACCATCAAACGGCTTACTAAAATAGCTGTGAAAAGGGTGAAAACAACACCGATTGCCAATACCACACCGAAGCCTTTGATAGGTCCGATACCTTTCCAAATCAAGACAACTGAGGTTAAAAACGCTGTTAAGTGACCGTCAATAACGGCTGACATGGAGTGCTTGAAACCATCTGATATTGCCTGTGCCGTTGATTTCCCTTCGGCTAATTCCTCTCTGATACGTTCATAAATGATTACGTTCGCATCCACAGCCATACCCATTGTCAATACGATACCTGCGATACCTGGCAATGTCATTACTGTACCGTAAGATGTCAAAGCACCAATAATGAGGAATAAGTTTAAGAATAAAGCAATAATAGAGATTAAACCACCTGTGCTATAATAAATGCTCATGAAAAGCAAAATAGACAAGAACGATAAAGCCAATGCCATTACTGAATTGCGAATGTTTTCAGCACCCAATGTAGGGCCTACCACATTCTCTTGGATAATTTCCGCTTTTGCCGGCAATTTACCTACTTGAAGTATGCTCGCTAAATCTTGAGCTTCTTGAACAGTATAACTACCTGTGATAGATGAGTTGCCTCCAGTGATTGGATTTATAACGCGTGGAGCAGAAACAACTTCATTGTCCAATAAAATCGCTACTTCACGGTTATTGTCACGCGCGCATTGAGTTGTCAAAGCAGCCCATTGAGCAGCACCCGCATTATCCATTTGGAGTGAAACACCAACTCCGCCACCGCCATCATCAGTTTGTACACGCGCATTTGTTACACGCTCACCGTCCAAAGCCGGACCGTCTTTACCCGCTGATTTTTTTACAGCGTATAAATCGTAAGCTCCTGTTGATTTTCCAGTGGCATCTTTAATGGCATCTTTACCCCATGCAAAAATCATATCACGCGGAAACTTTGACGCTATTTCTGGTTGCGTCAAATATTTCATCACTATTTCTCTTTTGTTTTTTTCAGCAATACCCACTACTGCTGGCGACATATTACCACCATTAGGGCTTAAAACTGAAAACAATGGACCAGCAGTCATCGCATTAGCCGAATCTTTTTTCATTAAAGAGTCAGGCTTGCCTGCTTGAAGTGCTTTCAATGTATTATCAGCATCCACTAAAGTGTTACCCAATTGTGGATCACTGATTCTATATACTTCCCAAAATTCCAATTTAGCGGCTTTTGTCAAGAAACTTCTTGCACGCTCAGGATTTTCAATACCCGGTAATTCCACAATAATAATGTCTCTGCCTGCATCCAATGAAATATTCGGTTGAACCACACCCAACTTGTCAATACGGCTTTTCAAGCGTTGGTTCGTTTCTTTAACCGTTTCATTCGCTTTTGTACGAAGCAAGGCTTGTACTTGTGCATCACTTGATTCCAAGTTTATTTGACCTTTCAATGTTTCATTACGGGCAAAAATGCTCGCTAATTTGCCATCGCCAGCTATTTTCTTATATTCTTGAACGAAAAGAGTGATAAAATCACCTTGAGATTCCGTTTGAGCTTTTTGAGCTTGCGCAATCGCTTGAGTGAAATTAGCATCAGTACTGTTTCCACTTAAAGCCCGTAAAAAGTCTTTTAAGTCCACTTGCAATAACACACTCATACCACCTTTCAAGTCAAGTCCCAAAGCCAGTTGTCTTGCTTTAAGCTCCTGATAAGTATAGCTGCCGATAAGCGGCACAGAAAATACTTTCACGCTTGACATCGAGTCCAGATAATGACTGCGCGCTATTCTCTCTGCACTTACTTTGTCACCCATTTCAGTAGCAGCCATTTTTTTAGCGTAAGCCTCAGCCTCTTTTTCTACTCGATTTGTCGGGATATAGTAAATGAACTGCCCTGCACAAATCAGCAACAGCAAAACCAAAAAAAACTTGACAATACCTTTACTTTGCATTTTAATATAAATTTGATTGTTTAAATCAGTCTCTTACCCGTTTGTGTCCAGTAACTGTTCATAGATTTTTTTAGACCGGAATGAAATAAGCGACTTTGGTTGTAAATTTTTATTTTTCTAAAGCCTTGATTCTGAATTAATTATAAAAACATTTTAAAAAATATATCTCTTTTTTAAAAGATTTTATCGATTCTTTTTCAATAAGCCTGCAAATATACAGGTTTTACTTAAAAAACGAATTAATTGTTGCAAAATACCGTTTTTTCGATACATAAACCCGTGAGCCTTTCCTTAATCAAATTAAGTTCCATAGTTTCAGTTTTACGAAAAATTACCGTTTTTAGAGTACATAAAAATGACTTTTATAAAATTTCTTCCCACCTTTGCGTTTTTTAAGACAATAGTCCCGAGGACTCGGGATAGATATTCGACATTACACTAAATGTTAAGCATATTTAAATCTATTGTCTAATATCTATCCCGAGTCCTCGGGACTATTGTCTATAAAAACATGCAAGCAAAAAAATCGTTCGGACAGCACTTTTTAAATCGTCCTGAAATAGCCGAAGAAATAGCACACAGCATCACTCTCATTAACCATACACCAAGGGTTTTGGAAATTGGTCCGGGGCAAGGTATGCTTACACAGCTTTTATTAGAGCGTCAGAAGACCGAACCATTCGAGTTCGTGGCTGTTGAAGCGGATAAAGATATGGTGGCTATTTTGAATAAAACTTATCCAACTACCCCCCTCAGTATAAAAGATAAAAATACTGGTGTAAAAGTCATTTTTGAAGATTTTATGAAAACAGACGTTCATAAAGTCTTTGATGGACAGGAATTTTGCCTCATCGGAAACTTTCCCTACAATATATCTTCTCAGATTTTAATTAAAATGATTGAAAATCGGGAATTGATACCCGAAATGGTCGGCATGTTTCAGAAAGAAGTAGCCGATAGAGTTGTATCGAAGCCAGGAGGAAAGGAATTTGGCATTATCAGCCTTTTGGTTCAAGCGTTTTATGAAGGAAAAGTGATTATTAATGTCGATAAAAGCTGTTTTACGCCGCCGCCAAAGGTACAATCAGCAGTCATTCGCTTAGTCAGAAAAGACAATCAAGATTTGGGTTGCGATGAAAAACTATTTAAAAGAGTGGTAAAACAAGCTTTTTCACAACGTCGGAAAATGTTAAGAAATACATTAAAACCGTTCTTTGAAAAAGACCCCTCAGTATTGAACGATGTTTTTTACACAAAACGCCCCGAAACCCTCGGCTTAGCTGATTTTGTAAAACTGACCCAGTTGGTAAAAAAAATGAGTGATGAGTGATGAGTGATGAGTGATGAGTGATGAGTGATGAGTGATGAGTGATGAGTGATGAGTGATGAGTGATGAGTGATGAGTGATGAGTGATGAGTGAAAATTTAAATAATTGAATTTCAATATTTTATAAAATATCAAAATTCAATTATTTAAAAATAAACCCAAAAGCCCTGAAAGGGAGCCATATCTCAGCATAGGGCAAAGCCCTATGAAAAATGAAAAATGAATCGTGAAATTGACATCAAAATTTCAAATGCTTCACAGTCAAGCCATTATTCATTAATTGTTTAAGCGAATCAATCGCAATTTTGAGGTGATTGGTCGCAAAAGCAGAGGTTACTTTTTTATCACCTTCTTCCGTTTTCACACCCTCAGGTATCATCGGCACATCACTGACGAGAAGCAGCGCACCCGTCGGTATTTGATTCTTAAAACCTACAGTGAAAATTGTTGCAGTTTCCATATCTACAGCTAAACAACGCAACTCTCTGAGGTATTCTTTAAAATCTTCTTTATGCTCCCACACACGGCGGTTAGTGGTATAAACCGTACCCGTCCAATAATCCATTTCATAATCTCGGATGGTAGTAGAAATAGCTTTTTGCATTGCGAATGCAGGCAATGCAGGCACTTCTGGTGGCATATAATCATTGGACGTACCCTCTCCTCTAATGGCAGCAATGGGTAATATCAAGTCTCCAACCGCATTTTTATCGTGGCGCAAACCACCGCATTTTCCCAGAAAAAGAACCGCTTTAGGCTTTATTGCCGTGAGTAAATCCATAATTGTCGCCGCATTAGGGCTACCCATGCCGAAATTGATAATGGTGATATTGCCCGATGTAGCGCATTGCATGGAGCGATCTTCACCTGTTACTACCACATTATGCCACTCCGCAAACATCCGGACGTAGTTGCTAAAATTGACGAGGATAATGTACCGCCCAAAGTCCTCAAGTGCCTGCCCAGTGTACCGTGGCAACCAGTTTTCAACGATTTCTTGTTTTGTTTTCATTAAAAATATGATTTAGTTTGAAAAATAAAATTCGGTAAAGATACGCACATTCTTCTCTTAAACTAAGTAGGCGTCTAAAAATAATCGACAATTTCTGTCGGGCTTAAAATTATAGAAAATACGGAGCGCAGCGGAGAATTTTCTATAATTTTGAGAGCCGACTTAAAAAGAAATTGTCGATTATTTTAGCCCAACTACCTATAATTTACTTTTCAAATCATAAATATTTACTTTATGAACATGCCCTTTCCTTTCTATTTCCTTACTAGAATGTTTTAAATGGTAGTTCGCTACATCAGTATTTTTATCTTTTAAAAGGGAATCCAATTGTGAAAAAAACTCTTTAGAAACTGGGCGATTGGGTTCTGTAATAATAATGCGTCCATTAGGTTTTAATAAAACTTTGAAAGCATTCAGCAGTGGTTCAAAGGCGCGTGCTTCATAAGCGACATCCGAAGCCAGTAAAATATCGGCTGATAATGAGGGGTCAGGATTGCGCCAATCCAATTGTGCAATTCGAGCTTTTTTATGTGGCAAATTTTTATTCCAGTTCA
>JANMYC010000748.1:0-1692 GCA_031381715.1 Saprospiraceae bacterium | reverse complement strand
TGATTATGCGATTCCTCAAACCCATGCGACACTTCCCGAATACTTTTCAAGAAATGGGTATCTGACTATTTCAAGTGGAAAAGTTTTCCATAAGCACAATACTCAAAATGGTGTTGACCACGGACAGTGGGCTTTTGATGTATGGGATGATGCAAAAGGTGGTGGAAAAGTGATTGAAGAAAAATATTTTTCCCGCAATCAAGGCATTGTTAACGGGGTAAAATTAGAAAACCCCTTGTACGCAAAAGGCGGGGGAGCTGAATTTTCTTTTGGACCAACTGAAGGCAAGACGGAAAATACGGCGGATTATAAAACAGCCAAATGGTTTGAACAAAAACTGCAAGACAATTACGATAAGCCATTTTTTATGGCGATGGGTATTTCAAAACCCCATTTACCATTTCATGTACCAGAGGAATTTTTTAATATGTATGGTTTAGATACCTTAAAAATGCCTGAATATAAAATGGACGATTTGGACGATATTTTGGATAAAAACGGCAAAATAGCCTTCCAACCAGAGGCGGATTTTTTATGGAGTAAGCACTACGGCGTTGAAAAAGAAGTGGTAAGAGCTTACTTAGCGGCTATAACCTACGCCGATGCCTGTATAGGTGTGCTTTTGGATGCCTTGGCTAAAAGTAAATATGCCGACAATACCATTGTGATGATTTATGGTGATCATGGCTGGCATTTGGGCGAAAAACTAAGATACCGTAAAGCAACTTTGTGGCGAGAATCCACACAGTTACCTTTTATTTTTCATGTGCCTGGCATGACAAAAATGCAAGATTGCAATCGGAATGTTAATCTTCTTGATATTTATCCGACATTAATAGATTTATGCAATCTTCCGAAAAAACAATTAGATGGTAAATCATTTGCCCCACTTTTGAAAGACCCAAGCCTAAAATGGACACCTACTGTCACCACCTCTGGCAAGGGCGAACACTCCGTCATATCTGAAAAATGGCATTATATACAAGGAAGAAATCAGGTTTTACAACTGTACAATCTTGAAAATGACCCGATGGAGTGGACAAATCTCATTAATAAAAAAACACCAGAGACGGAGGCAGCTATAAAAGAATTAAAAGCTTATATTCCTGTAAATGATGCAGACGAAGTCAAACGGACAGGCGGCGGAGAAAAAGAAAAAGTACAGGGTATTCCTGACCCAACTTTAAAGGAAAAACGAAAATTAGCCAAACTTGAATAGTTTACACCCCCTCAGTATTTTCACAAAAAATACGTTCCAAATTTGCAAAAATACTGGGTAGTACATTAGATGTTATGCAGAAATTATTTTCTTAATGCAAAATATAAGTGTTTTAGCGTGTATAATGACGGGGTGACTCGAAGTCACCCCGTCATTTCGCCCTAAAATCAACGCATTTCATATTTTAAAAATAATTTCTGCATTAGGTCTATTAAATATATTCCCGTAATTATTTTATTGATAACCATTCCCTTCGGGAATTTTAGGCGAAAAATAATTACGGAAATATATTTAATGTGTACTACTGAGGGGGTAAATTTTATCGTATTTTTTAAATCCGAGAATCGTTTTCGGTTCAATATAAAAAAATGAAAAAACTAATAGCATCTCTTACTTTAATCTGCCTATTTCTGACCGCAAAGGCACAAATAGGCGAACCACCTGTCACAGCACCTTTTAAAGACATTGATACC
>JANMYC010000741.1:0-2357 GCA_031381715.1 Saprospiraceae bacterium | reverse complement strand
GGATTATGGAATAAACTCCTTGTCGAAGATTTAAATGGCGATGGAAAAACGGATTTGATAGTCGGTAATTTGGGTTTAAATTCTCAATTAAAAGCCTCTGAAAAAGAACCTGCTGAACTCTATTTCAAGGATTTTGATGATAATGGCTCAGTTGACCCAATACTCTGTTTTTACAACAAAGGAAAAAGCTATCCCTACATTACTCGCGATGAATTGCTCGACCAAATGAGCATCATGCGCACTCGTTTCACGGATTATAAAAGCTATGCCGAAGCAGGCATAAAAGATATTTTCAAGCCCGAAGAATTAAAAGGCGCAACCCGTTTGGAAGCCAATACGCTTAAAACAACCTTATTCTTAAGCGATGCGAATAATAAATTTCAAGAAAAACCGCTGCCAATAGAAGTGCAATCCGCGCCTATTTTCACCATCACAAGCCTTGATTTCAATAAAGACGGTAAAAAAGATATTTTCCTCGCCGGCAATATCAACCACGCCCGCTTGAAATTCGGAAAATATGACGCCAATTACGGTCTTTTACTGAGGGGGAATGGTCAAGGGCAATTTACAACAGTCCCGCAACAACAAGCGGGTTTTAGGTTAACAGGTGATGTCCGAAGCGCTATTTTACTAAAAGATATATTGATTTTGGGTTTAAATCAGCAGCCTTTAAAGGCTTATAAAATGAAATAATTGGGCGTAAATACTGAGGGGGTGTTGTTTTTCATTAAATTTGTAAAAAAATTCATGCAACTTCGTCAATCACTTTTTTGGGATTCAGATATTAATTCAATTGATTTGCAAAAGCACAAAAAGCAAATTATTGAAAGAACATTAATGCGGGGTCGCATAGATGAAGTGAAAGCTATGTTTAAATTTTACGGAAGGGACGTTGTTAAAGATGTCGCACTTTCTGCCCGTTACCTTGATAAACTGACACTTGCTTTGTGCTGTGCTATCTTTGAAAAACCTATCACTGAATTCAGATGCTACAAACTCGCACAATCGAACCCACAACATTGGGACTTCTAAAAAGCCTAATGTCTCAACCTCTATTAGAACCATTCTATTTAGTCGGAGGCACCGCTTTGGCTTTACAGTTAGGGCATCGCTTTTCAATAGATTTAGACTTTTTTACGCACCTTGATTTTGATAAAGATAGCCTATTTGATAGTCTGAAAGACAATTATGAAATGGCGATTGAACTAACAAACCCAGTTATCACCATCGCTTATATTAATGAAGTAAAAACTGATTTTGTCAAAGTCCGTTATAGTCCTCAATATCCAATAAAAGTAATTGACGATGTTAAGATGCTCGATATTCGCGATATTGCACCAATGAAATTGAACGCAATTTCGCAAAGAGGAAGTAAAAAGGATTTTTATGATATGTATTACCTTTTTAATCATCTATCGTTAGAAGAAATGTTGGAAGCTTATGAAGTTAAATTCAAAACTCAAAATATGTATCAAGTAGTCAAAAGCCTTACCTATTTCACAGATGCCGACGAATTTGCAGACCCTAAAGTATTTGATAAAAATTTAACTTGGTCAAAAATAAAAAAAACTATTTCAAAAACTGTTGACTTATATTTGACTTAAAATATTCAGTAAAATCAAGCTATGACAAAATATACACTTATAATTATCTTTATTTTAACTCAAATAAGCTGTAAAACATTAGATACTAAAATACCCGTTTTAGAAAGTTCTGAAATCCCCAAAGTCATTGCCCTTATGACGGATATAATGGTGCACGATATCACGAATCCGCCATTAGCTGCCCGTTTTTTTTCGTATGCTTGTTTATCAGGATATGAGGTTGTGGCTCGAAATGATTCGTCAATTCATTCCATGAGTGGCGTTTTAAATGAGTTTCCAACTATTGAAAAACCTAAAATTGAAGGCCCGTTTTCACATCAATTATCAGCTGTTTTAGCTATGCTTGAAACGGCTAAAAAGATGCAACCATCGGGTAAAATATTGGACGATTTTGAAATAAAATACTTGGATTCATGTCAAAATCTGGGCTTTTCAAAGCAAATTATTGATAATTCTTTGAAATATGCGCAAGATATTAGTGAACAAATTTTGAAATATGCTAAGGCGGATAAATACAACCGAATCAGCAATTATCCCCGTTATACACCTCAAAATACTGAGGGGTCGTGGTACCCGACGCCGCCAGGGTATATGGCGCCGGTTGAGCCATATTTTAATACTATTCGTCCGTTTACGTTGGAATCGGCTGCACAATTTAAGCCTCCCCCACCCGCTCCTTTTTCAAAAGATAAAAACTCTGAATTTTACCGTTTGATGGATGAGGTTTACGCCCAAAAACTCACCGAAGAGCAT
>JANMYC010000701.1:0-3609 GCA_031381715.1 Saprospiraceae bacterium | reverse complement strand
GCTACTGCAACAGCATCTAAGAACTGTTGTTCATTCAACCAATGGTATTCTTTTACGGTTCCCGAATATAAAAACGGTACAATCGCCAAACCACTGCCGAAAACGAATGCTCCAGCTTTTCCAAAAAATAAAAAGATTTGCCATAACACAGAATCCGTTGAAATGCTTGCGGTTGCTTGTAAAAATATAGGATTGAATGGGAAAAATGCCCCCGAAACCCTCAAATACTGAGGGGGTGCTTTCACCAACCAATAAAATACGCCTGCACCCAAAAACAGCCAAATACTCTCAGACTGTGTTGCCACAGTTATGATAAAAGATAGCCCAAATAAGCCCCATAATAGTTTGTCTTTCCCTAACGATTTATTGGTTAATTTGTAGGAACTAAAGGCTATTATTCCAATTACTGCCGCACTGATACCGTAAAAAACGGCTTGCATCCACGGCAATCCACCATAATGTTGATACGCCACACCCAAGCCCAAAACCATTAAAAAAGACGGTAAAACAAAGGCTAAACCAACAACAGTTGCACCCAAAATTTTGTAATGCACATAGCCCATGTAAATAGCCAATTGGGCAGCCAATGGACCCGGTGCTAATTGCGCCAAAGCCAAACCCTCTTTATAATCCTCTTCTGAAATCCATTTATTACGCTCCACCAAATCGCGGTGCATATAGCCAACTAAGGCAACTGGTCCCCCAAAACCCGTCGCACCGAGTTTTAGAAAGTAAGTCATGAGTTGGGTCAAAGAGTATTTCATTGTCACTTATTTTTGAGTTGACATTAGGGCGGCTATTGCTGACTTCCCTAACGTATACCTCATTATTTCACCAATTTCAAGGCAATATCAAGCCTTTGCGCTGCATTATCCCAATTGATAACATTGAAAAGCGCATCTACAAAATCGGCGCGTTTGTTTTTATATTTCAAATAATAGGCATGTTCCCACACATCAATTGCCAGCAAAGGAATAACACCCCATTGTGTCAGTTTTTCATGATTTTCACATTGCAAAACGGTCAAACTATCTGAATATGGTTGATAACCCAATATCCCCCAACCATTGCCGTCCACATTTTTAGATGTGGCTGCAATATAGCCTTTCAGTTTTTCATAAGAGCCAAAGCTTTTCTCAATGCGCTTGAGCAATTCGCCGGTGGGTTCCGTTTTTTTATTGGTCAAATTTGTCCAGAAAATAGTGTGCAATACGTGCGATGAAAAATGCATGGAAAGCTTTTTAGTCCAATAATCCACGGTTTCGAAATTACTGCTGTCCAACGCTTCTTTGATTTTTTTCATATCGGTATTAGCCGCCTTCACTGCCCCGCCATGATGAAAAGTATAATGCAAATGCGTGGTTTCAGCATCCATATAGGGCTCTAAAAAGCTCTCTGCATAAGGCAGTGGTTGCAGCGCAAAATTGCCATTGGCATCAGTGAGTTTATCAATACCCCCCTCAGTAATGGACGCTGCAAAGACCGAATTATTCGGTAAAATAGCAGCGCCGCCCAGAATTAAACTGTTCTGCAAAAAATCTTTTCTATTCATGACCTTTAATTTTAAAAGTGACAAAATTTAAAAGTTAAAGGTAGTCTTTTAATTATGAAGAGGTTTGAAGATTAAAAAAGCAAAGAGTTATTTCACTCTAAAATACCATTCTCAAACGTCAAAGCCACATAATAAAGTCCTCCCAAAGTGAGAACTGCGGCATATTTAAAATAACGTTTATTTAAAATATTAGAGCCACCCACTTTGACATTTATTTTCTATTGTGGTATCCGCACATTGTACGATTTGCCCGTATTTTCAATGGAAGTATAAGCTCTTATGAAAAAATTGCTGTTTTTCAATTCCAACCGGTGGTTTTGAACGGTCACACCATCCAAGCGTACTTTATTACCTCTTTGAAAAACGCCGTCCATCAGGCCATAGCGATAGGTGTAATTCAACTCTAATTTTTTATCGATTCGATAAAACAAACCCGCATCGAATTTAGCGTTTTTTACTGAGGGGGTTGGGGTGTCAAGCGCAATAATGCACAAAAACGCTCGCGCTCTTATCGGCTTGTTCCTCTATAATTTTATTTAAAACCGCCTGAATATGGTTAGTCAAAGCTGATTTTGAGGCAAAAACGAAGAACGAATTATCATCGTCAGGCAACGCGATAGATGAATTTTGATTTAAAAAAGCGCCTAATTGAGCCGTTTTTTCTATGGTTTGTTTTGAATTCATGGACTGTTTGTTATTTTAAAATAGCCCTGAAAAAAGTAATCATACTGCACATTATCACCACCATACCTACCGCGATAAACATTTTTTTAGTTGGTAATCGAGTCGTCAACATAGCCGATAAAGGAGCCGTAACGACACCACCAATCAGCAAACCCGCCACGATTTTCCACTGCCCGAAACCACCACCAACGATGAACGTAAAGGCGCTCACGAAAGTCAAAACAAACTTAGCAAAGCTTGAGCTGCCAATGACATATCGTGGGGTACGACCATTTTTAATAAAAGTACCCGTCACTAAAGGGCCCCAACCGCCACCGCCAAAGGAATCAATAAAACCGCCAATAAATGCCAAAACAGGGATATTAATCTCCTTTTTTTCAACAGTTTCGCTTTTAAAAGCACTCGATAAAATTTTTACCCCTAAGTAAAAAGTATAAAGTGCCATCATCGGTTTGATGAAAGCAGGGCTTTTATGATGTACCAAAATCAAGGCAATGGCGCCTACAATGGCACCAATGGCACCCGGAATAGCCAATGATTTACCCAATTTCCAATTGATATTGCCGTATTTATAATGACTAATCGCCCCCGCTGCACTCGTAAAAGTTTCAGCAGAGTGAATACTCGCACTGATGGAAACGGGTGGAATATTGAGAATCAAGAGAACGGTCGTGCAAATAACCCCATAACCCATGCCCATTGAGCCCGCTACGACTTCAGCACAAACCCCTGTCAAAACCATCCAATAAAAAATATTATTGTCTTCGCTTAATCTACCTGTTACCGTTTCAAACATCTCTCCTGTAATAAAAAGAGAACCAACGATTGCTAAAGCAAGAAACACTCCTGCCCCTATCCATAATTTACGGTACTTATTTTTTAATATCGGCGTTTCCAATGAAACTGCTGTTTCGTCATTCAGCATTTCAGCCATTTTTTTATCCATAACATTTTCCATTGTTTAAGTCGATTTTAAGATTAATAATCTGGTTATGGTTGCTTTGTTGTTGCAAATATATGTCAATTCTATGGAATTAGTAGAATTAAAGGGTAAAAAAATAGATTGTTTTTTAAATTTATTTTTTAAACCTATTTAAAATATTCATTTCCAATTATTTATAGAATTATATTGTCCAACTGACATTGGCATCTATATACGTTCCTTTTGCCAAATCATGTATATTTTTCCTTTCTAAAACCTTCAACGTTTCATCCCGCACTTGTATTAAAGCGTGTCGAATTGAGCACTCCTCTTCACTGGGGCAATCTTCACATTTTTCATAAAAATTCTTGGAAGCACACGGAACTAAAGCAATAGGCCCATCAATCAAGCGATATACATCCGCCAAAGTCACTTGCTCAGGGTTTTTAAC
>JANMYC010000695.1:0-1552 GCA_031381715.1 Saprospiraceae bacterium | reverse complement strand
GGTATTGATTTGGCAAGACCCGATTCCTGCCGTTACGCATAAGCTCATCGACAATCAAGACATTGCGTCATTGAAGTCCAAGATATTGGCTTCGGGATTGAGTGTTTCTCAACTGGTATCAACGGCTTGGGCTTCGGCGGCTACGTTCCGTGGCTCTGATAAACGGGGTGGTGCAAATGGCTCGCGTATTCGCTTAGCTCCTCAAAAAAATTGGGAAGTTAATCATCCAGCTCAGTTAACTAAAGTGATTGGAAAACTTGAAAATATCCAAACGGCGTTCAATAGTGCTCAAACTGACGGAAAACAAGTTTCACTTGCAGACCTAATTGTGTTGGGTGGCTGTGCAGGTATTGAACAAGCAGCTAAAGAAGGGGGGCATACAATAGAAGTATCTTTTACACCTGGTCGCGCTGACGCAACTCAAGAACAAACTGACGTGGCATCATTTGCGGTATTGGAACCGGCGGCTGATGGTTTCCGCAACTACGCAAAGGCACACCACACAGCGTTAGCAGAGACTTTATTAGTTGATAAAGCACAATTGATGACGCTCACAGCTCCTGAAATGACGGCTCTTGTGGGTGGTATGCGGGTGCTTAACACCAATTTCGGACTATCTAACCATGGCGTATTTACCAAGCGTACGGAGGTACTGACCAACGACTTTTTCGTTAATCTACTCGATTTGGGTACAACTTGGCGGGCAAGTGCGGAATCTAAAGATGTGTTTGAGGGTCGTGACCGCAAAACGGGAGAAATCAAATGGACAGGCACACGGGTTGACCTTATATTTGGCTCAAACTCTGAACTCAGAGCCATCGCCGAAGTTTATGGCTGCACGGATTCTCAAGAGTCATTCGTTAAGGATTTTGTGGCAGCTTGGAATAAAGTAATGAATCTTGATCGCTTTGACTTGGTTTAATCATAGAAAAGCATTAAAATTTTGTTAGATTTTAGATAATTAGAGGTGGTCTGGTAACGGATCACCTCTTTTTATTGGAACCGTATGGTTGGACAAAATTTTTGTTTTACGCCTTCGATAGCTCCGCTCATCATATTAAATCAACAAATTTACTACCTGTACCCACGTTTTCCATCAGTTCATTGTATAGTTAAGCAGGCGTATGAAAACCACGTTTATTTTAGCCCAACTACTTAATGATAAACAATATATTGAATGACGAAAAACGATTTGGATGTGATTATCAATGGTTGCCGCCGAGGTGACCGATTGAGTCAAAAGCGTTTATATCAACAGTTTTATACATACGGTGTGAATATCAGCCACCGCTATGCCCGCACAAATGTAGAAGCTGAGGAAATCCTAAACGATGCCTTTTTAAGGATTTTTACAAAAATAGAAATGTACAATATCGACCTGCCTTTTGTCACGTGGTTTCACACAATAGTGGTGCGTTCGGCTATCAATTATTTAAAAAAATATGAAAATAAGCCTGTAACAACGGATATTGAAATGGGACGTGCCGCAATTATCCAAGAAGATGCATTATCAAAAATGTCATCTGACGAAATTATAGCGTTGGTAAGACAG
>JANMYC010000692.1:0-2586 GCA_031381715.1 Saprospiraceae bacterium | reverse complement strand
GAGCCGTCGAAAATACCCTCTTTGCTTTTGGTGACCAATGGAATACCAATCAGCATCACAATAGTAACCACCAAGCCCCATTTTGTGAGCATTTCAAGCCTTTCAATCTGTAACCCGTTATTGACTTGAGTTATTTGATTGCTATCATTAGTGGCTTGTTTCACTCTATCCAAAGCCGCTCGATAGCCACCAAGAGTCGCCCCTTGACGCGTCGTTTCGGCTGCCAAATAATCGCCCCAAGGATTACCCTCCGTTTTTAATTGCGCCGTTAAAGCTGCCATTTGAACGTTAGCAACGTGCGGTGGAAACAACCAAACCATGTATTGATCAGCCATATCCAAGAGATTGCTCACGTCCAAGGGATCGCAATTATCCTTTTCTAAAGCCTCACGAGCGGATTCTAAAAATGAAATAATGCGGCGAGCGGTAACTTTATCAACGTATTTTGTATTAAAATAATTATTAAAAACCGTCCTAAAATCACCTTCAAGGCGGGTATAACGCCACCTCAAAGTATCCATAACATAGGAATCAAAGTTTTTATTGAGCATTTTACCATCCGCTTTGGCTTTTGTAAACCATTTAGGCTGAGGCCAAGCTTCCTCCTTGAGCCAAGGAGTTAAATCTTCAGATTGGATGTTTTCGGGAATGTTATCAGGGTCAATCCCGAACGCTCTTTGGGCGTCATCTGGTTCAGGTGTGGGTTTTTTCTTTGGTATTGACATAGGGTTAGTTTTTATTTAATTTTTAAAAAGGTGTAAAACAATACTATAATTTAAATTTCAACCAAATTTAACAAATTTTAAAATATTACACTTAAAACACACCTTTTTTATTCATTCCGCAATAAATTTTATCATTTTCCCTTTCCACTGTGTATTTTTGACTTTCCTTCTTTTTAAACAAAAGAAACACCGTAAAGAATATGAAAATACTCCATACAGCAGATTGGCATCTCGGAAAACGCCTTGAAAATTACAGCCGACACGAGGAACAGAAAGTCGTTTTGAATGAAATTTGCGAAATTGCGGACACCGAAGAAGTTGATGTCGTCATCATTGCGGGTGATTTATTTGATGTTTTTAATCCACCCAATGAAAGTATAGAATTATTTTATAAGATATGTAAACGATTGACTAATAATGGTTTACGCCCAGTCATTGCCATCGCGGGCAATCACGATTCACCTGAGCGCGTAGAAGCACCTGACCCATTGGCGAGAGAGTGCGGTATTGTGTTTGCCGGTTTTCCGAATTCGATTGTACCTACTTTTACGTTGCCTACGGGTCTTTCGGTTACGCAAAGTGACGAAGGTTTTGTGGAGTTAAAACTACCTCAATATGACTATCCATTGCGCATTATTCACACATCGTATGCGAATGAAACACGCTTAAAACGATACCTCGGCTTAGAAAATACGGATGAAACGTTACGTAAAATCTTGTCAGAATCTTGGAAAAAAACCGCTGAAAAGTACTATAACCTGCCTGCCGATAGGCAAGGTACTGAGGGGGTAAACATCGCTATGGCGCACCTCTTTGTGATGCGAAAAGGCGATACACCACCCGAAGAGCCCGATGAAGAAAAGCCTATTAATATTGGTGGTGCTTCGGCAATTTATAGTGAAAATTTCCCTAAAAGCATCCAATATGTTGCCATGGGTCACTTGCATCGGCAGCAAGTTATTGACAGTCGCCCTTGCCCAATTGTGTATTCGGGAAGCCCTTTGGCGTACAGTTTTGCGGAAGAAAATCAAGATAAATACGTGATGTTGCTGTTTGCACAGCCTTCACAACCCATTGATTTTCATAGAGTTAAATTAAAAACGCCTAAAAAACTCTTGCGTGAAAGATTTGAATCCATTGATACTGCCGTGGAGTGGCTCAATGAACATCAAGAAGATTTGGTGGAGATTACAATCGTTTCAGATTCATACATCAAAACCGAAGACCGGCGCCGATTGCAAGAAGCCCATAAAGGCATTATTAATATAAAACCTGAAATTAAAAATGCTCAGTCTGATGATGAAAAATCAACAAAAGTAGATTTAGATAAACCCATAAATGACCTTTTTATTGATTATTTTAAATATAAAAAAGGACAAGCACCCAACGAGGAATTGCTCAATATTTTTAAAGAATTACTATCATAACAGCTCTGTAAATCAATGGACAGTAATCAGAAATAACCGATAACCAATCCCGCTTCTTGGGATTTCACTTTGCTCAATAACCAACAACTAATAACCAATAACCAACAACCAATAGTGATACCTAAATATCTGAAAATCAAAGGTTTATACTCCTACCAAGAGGAAGCGGAGATTAATTTTGAACGACTTGAAGAAGCGCACATCTTTGGTATATTCGGTCGTGTGGGCAGTGGGAAATCTTCTATTTTGGAAGCAATTACCTTTGCGTTGTACGGTGAAGTCTCCCGCATGAGTAGCCGTGATGGGCGCAATTATAATTTGATGAACCTCAAATCTAATCACTTGAGCATCGAGTTTATCTTCGAAGCGGGGTCGGATACTTATCGTGTGCTGGTAGATGCTGAACGGAATAAAAAGAATTTTGAAAAAGTTGA
>JANMYC010000640.1:0-5746 GCA_031381715.1 Saprospiraceae bacterium | reverse complement strand
TCCATTAATTCAGGGAAAGCCGATTGGAAACGAGCTGCAGTAAATGCTACACCCGTGATTGGGTGAGGTATTTGACCTTCAGGGTAACCAGCCGCATACGTTTTTGAATAACGCTGCTCACCATTAAAGTTAGCTTGATTGATACCATCTACAAACTCAGGAAAAGGAGCACCCCAGTTACCGATGAAACCACCGTTGTAATTCTGGCTTGAGCCTTGAGTATATTTGCTTTGGTAATTAGGTAAATTAGAAATTTCTTCTTGTGCAAAAGAAGAACTGTAGGAAACCTCCATACCTTTTCTACTTTTCTTACCTGCTTTTGTAGTGATTACCACCACACCATTTGTTGCACGTGAACCATAAAGGGCAGCAGCAGCAGCACCTTTCAAAATAGTCAATGACTCAATATTATTAGGGTCAATATCGAATGCACGATTCGAGAATTGAGTACCTTGTCCTGATGAGTTCACTGAGTTGTCAAAAGGAATACCATCCACTACGAATAATGGTTGTGTATTACCTGTAAATGAAGATACACCACGAATGTTAATTCTGGTAGATTGACCAGGAGCTCCACCACCGCCGATGATGTTTACACCCGCCACTTTACCCGCAATAGCACGAATAGGGTCTGACTCTGAGCGTTGCATTAATTCATCGCTTTTCAAGTCTGTAGCTGAGTAGCCCAACGATTTTTTCTCGCGTTGGATACCAATAGCTGTGATAACGACTTCTTGGAGGGTAGATTCACTCAAAGAAATGTCGATGACATTAGAAGCACCTAAAGTGACTTCTTGTGAAGTGTAACCTACAAAGCTGAATACCAATGTACTCGCTCCATCAGGCACACTAAATGAGTACTTCCCGTCCACATCGGTAACCGTACCGGCAGTAGTACCTTTTACAAGGATACTTGCACCTACCATCGGTTCACCTTTTTGATCGGTAACTGTACCCGTGATTGCTCTTTGTGCCATGGCGAAGCCAAACGCAAAGAATACCAGCGTCAAAACTAGTGAGAGTTTTTTCATACTAATCTGATTTTAGATGAAGAAATATGTTAAAAATTGAAATTTGATGTCAAAGTTAGAAAACTTTTAAATTTTACTACATTTTGAAGCTTTTTTTCTTCTTTTATGTAGTTAAATACCTAAAGTTATTTTGGAGTTGTAATTTCAAGTATTGTAAAAGGAAAAGACATCATAATAAATAAAATACATAATACATTGATATACAATGCTTTTTATTTATTAATTAAAAAATAAAATTTATAATTAGTTCTCAATTGTAAATAACGTGTAAAATTACTCAATCGCTGCCTAACTTTTCTAATAATTGGAGCATTTTTTTCGTTCAGATAAAAGTTTCATTAATTTTAATTAATTAAAATCTATTTTTAATTAAAAGCCATTTCTCGCAATTAAATACTGAGGGGTATATATCTCTCAAAATTTATAGAGAATCAATATTTGCTTTTAATGATATTTTTTTTATATGTTTTAAAAAAACAAAGTGTCATTTAAGTTGCCTCAAATACATCTGAATTGTATTGTGCAAACCATAGTAAAGTGCATCTGAAATAAGGGCATGACCAATGGATACTTCCAGCAAACCCTCTACCCTTTCTCTATAAAATTTCAAATTTTCTAAATTCAAATCATGTCCTGCATTTATGCCTAAGCCCAATTCATTAGCAATTTTAGCCGCCTTTGTATGGGCTGCAACTGCAGTATCTCTATCTTTATTAAAATCTTTGGCAAATATGCCCGTGTAAAACTCAATCCTATTGGCTCCTATTTTTTGAGCCCCCTCTACCATTTTTTCGTCAGGATCCACAAATAAAGAAACCCTAATGCCAGCCCCCCTCAGTATTTCAATAGTTTTTTTTAAAAAATCAGCTTGTTTGATAGTATCCCAACCATGGTCAGAAGTTAATTGATTAGGGTCATCGGGGACAAGAGTAGCTTGGTCAGGTTTATTGGCAAGTACCAATTCCATAAATTTCTTATCTGGATAACCTTCTATGTTAAACTCCGTTTTCACCACCTCTTTTAATAGAGGTACATCGGCATATCGAATATGCCGTTCATCGGGGCGAGGATGTACAGTGATTCCTTCCGCACCAAATGTTTCGCAATCTTTTGCTACTTGAATCAAGTCTGGCAAGCTTCCTCCCCGAGAGTTTCTTAATACCGCAATCTTATTGATATTGACACTTAATCGAGTCATATTTCTGATAATATTAGAATGATTTTAATTTGAAAACCGTAAAATTAATACAATCATGTATCAGAATGAAAGATTAAGGCAATTAACTCTTTTTTTTCTCTTTTAAGTTGGATTTGATTATTTTAATACGGATAAAAAAGGGCAGAAAGCATTGTTCACGTTGCTTTCCGCCCTAATAAATGTTTTGACTAACCAAATCAGACTTTAAATTTTAAAAAATATCTTTTAAATAGGCGTTTGAAAATAATCGACAATTTCTGTCGGTCTTAAAATTACAGAAAATGCGGAGCAAAGCGGAGGATTTTCTGTAATTTTAAGAGCCCACTTAAAAAAGAAATTGTCGGTTATTTTAGCCCAATTACTTATAGTGCAACCTCAAGACTTGTTTCGATAGTCTCATCGTGTTGACTAATATCTAAACCTTCCAATTCTGACTCTTCATCTACACGCAAAGGCGTAATGATATTTGTCAATTTAAAGAGAATATATGAACCTCCAAAAGTAAAAGGAATCACTATAGCTAAAGCGATAAGATGCTGAACCATTAAATTCCAATCACCTGCTATAATACCTTTCCCCCCCTCAGTAGCGAATACTGCTGTAAGCAACATTCCTGTAATACCACCAATACCGTGGCAAGGGAATACATCAAGCGTATCATCCACCGTTGTCTTGCTACGGAACAATACCACTGCAAAATTACTTGCTATTGCTGCCACAAAACCAATGAAAAGACTTGGTCCGTAATTGACATAACCCGCAGCAGGCGTGATGGCAACTAAACCAACAACTGCACCAATACATGCACCTAACGCCGATGCTTTTTTACCTTTTATTACATCTATCATAATCCACGTAACAGCCGCAATTGCTGATGCCAAGTTTGTATTGACGAATGCTTTGATTGCCATTGCGTTAGCCGCTAATGCAGAACCCGCGTTGAAACCAAACCAACCGAACCAAAGTAAACCAGTACCTAAAATTACAAATGGAATGTTAACTGGCAATGCTTCACCGCCATTGCGTCTTCCTAATATAATAGCTCCCGCAAAAGCTGCACAACCTGCTGAAATGTGTACTACTGTTCCGCCCGCAAAGTCAAGAACGCCTTTTTTAAGTAAAAAACCTTCTGGATGCCATGCCATGTGCGCCAAAGGGCAATAGATTAGAATAATAAAAAGATTTATGAATACCACATAAGCCCAAAAACGTACACGCTCAGCAAATGAGCCTGTAATAAGAGCTGGTGTGATTATAGCAAATTTTAACTGAAAAGCAGCAAAAAGTACAAGTGGTATGCCTCCACCTATCGCGGGATGGCCATCTTTGGCTGCATCAATGGCTGTACCTACTCCATTGAACATGAAATATGTAGCTGGATTACCAATGATTCCTAAACCGCCCAAGTCGTCGCCAAAAGCAAGGCTAAAGCCTACTACATACCATAATAATGTGACAACACCCAAACAGATGAAACTTTGTAACATGGTAGAAATAATATTCTTCTTAGAAACCATCCCGCCATAGAAAAAGGCTAAGCCCGGTGTCATTAAAAGAACTAAGCTTGTCGCAACCAACATCCAAGCAATGTTGCCGACCATAATTGCATCATAAGGTTGTTCTGGAGTAGGGAAAGAGGTTGGATAAACGGCAGCTACACAGCATATTATAAATAATACACCGAATGCTAATAGTGCCATGCTTTTGTTACTGATCAACGCTTTCATTTTAAAGACTCATTTTAAATGTTTGAAATTAATTGGCTTTTAGCTTTGTCAAATCTTTCTGATTACTCTGACAAACTTGATAGTGTAAAATTACACTTAGCTTTATTCGTAGCCAAACATTAGAAACACCTCATGCATCTTCAAAATATTATTCCAATATAAATAAAATGGCAATATTTATATTGTACAATTAGCGATACAGCAAAATAATAGTTTTTTTTCGTTAAAAAGAAATTTTAGATTTCAAACTAACTCCCTCAGTATTGGCGATCCATTTCTATATCTTTTGCTTTCCCAATGTAAATTGGGACAGTTTCTGTCTTCACATTAGCCATATCAAGCCCAAACTCCTCGGCTGGAGGGATACTTACATTCTTCAAAACACGATATGCCCTTACTGTAAATTGCTCAAATGGCGTAATTTCATCATCCACCGATAATCGGCTATTAAGTGTAATAAATTTAAAATCTGCTGGAACATCATATTTTCTCAAACTTGGATAATGGCTTTTTTCATCTACTTCTCCATTGTCTTGCATTTTCTGCACTATTTCTTTAAACATCAAATTCACCTTATGTTCTATTTTAAAACCAAACTTCAAGCGTACGTAAAACACTTTGCCCGGTAAAATGGTATGCACCTTATATTTTTTAGCGTAAGGAGAGTCCGTAATGACTACATGCACAAACCAATATATATCCGCCCGCTTCGGTTTCTTTTTAAAAAGTGAATAAATAATATTGGAGTCCAATTTATTTTCATCGGGTGACATGGATAAAAAAACAAGGTTCGTTGCTGTTTTATCCACCGTTTCATCTTGAATCAAATCTTTCAATATGGGTATATATTCTTGGCTTGGCTGGAACTCAGTGTGCTTATCCCTGATTTTACGGGCTTTATAAAAAATAAAAACACAGCCAAATATAAAAAATGCATTGAAAAGACTGAACCACCCACCATGCGGTATTTTATTAATACTGGCAATTAAAAAAGCTATTTCCACAAACCCAAACACACAACCTAAAACAATAGCTCTTCGATAAGATTGATTCCGCATATGTATAAAATGTAATAGAAGTGATGATGTCATCACCATATCTATTACAATAGCTAAACCGTAAGCCGCTTCCATATCCGATGAATGACGAAATACAACCACCGCAGCTATACAACCAACCATCAAAAACCAATTAATAAAAGGGATGTACACTTGTCCACGCGCTTGGCTCGGATAGCTGATTCTCATATTAAACCATAATTTGAGTCTTATGGCTTCACTCACCATCGTAAAAATACCATTTATCAGCGCCTGACTCACAATCACAGTTGCTACAACTGCTAATCCAATAACTGGTATAACCCAGTTTTGAGGCAACATAGAATAAAATACACCAACTCTCTGAACATTCTCTGGCAATGATTGACCCTCAAACCTCAATAACCACGCTCCTTGACCGAAGTAACACAATATTAAACACGGAAATACAAATGCCCACGTCAAACGAATACTTATTTTACCACATCTTCCCAAATCAGAATACAAGGCTTCACAACCTGTCGTGCATAAAAACACAGCGCCTAAAAGCCAAAAACCACTTGAGCCAGATATTTCTCCTTTATAATGTGTTATTAATTGAAAGGCATAATATGGATTAATTGCCTCTAATACTGAGGGGTCTATCGTTAACATTGACAATCCCAGTCCACCTATCAAAGCAAACCACAAAAACATAATGGGTCCGAAAATAGCACCCAACGCACCCGCTCGAAATTGTTGAGAAATGAATAA
>JANMYC010000548.1:0-7725 GCA_031381715.1 Saprospiraceae bacterium | reverse complement strand
AATGAAATAACTTTTTTAATACATAGAATAGCTTTTTTCATACATGAAATAACTTAACCCTTACATATTTCAACTTATTGTAAAGTGTTTTTTAGGCTCAACGACTTAAAAATAAAACCACGTAACACCATTTTGACAAATTGAAAACAGTAAAAACGTAAATTGTTTAGTCCGATAAAATATTTAGAAAATACTGAGGGGTATCAAAGCGCCACAAAAAGTTTTAAAGAACCTACTCTTTTTGTAAAGTTAATATATTGGGAAAAGATAAATCCATTTTCATCCGAGCGAAAAAATGTAAAAAGGCCGAAGAAAATCAGTGAAGCAAAAATAATATAAAGCATAAAGTGAAAGGGGTTTAAATAATCTTTTCTACATTTGCGACGCAACTAAGGTGTTCCGCTTAAACAATGGAACTTAAAAGGGAATTTGGTGAAAATCCAAGACTGTACCCGCAGCTGTAATTTGGTTTTTGTTACGATTTATCGCAACAATCAAATACTTTTTATCAACAATGTCACTGATTAAAAAACGCCTCAAATACTGAGGGGTATCGGGAAGACGATGAAAAGCCAAAGAGTCAGAAGACCTGCCATGATTGTACTCGATTCAACACCTGCGGGAAAACAGGTAAAGAACGGTTAAAACAGGTTTGCTGTGATATGCCCTCGTGTGTGTCTCCCTACTATGCACGGTATTTTGTCGTGTTGCCTTTCTTTTGTGTCCTTCCTTTTGGGTGAATAAGTTCGGGATAAACTTATTTTTTTCACCAATTTTTTAATTTATTTTATGAAAAACATGAAATCATGGGCAATGTTTGTTGCTCTAACGATTCTTTGCGTGTCTTGTGAAAAAGACCCTGACCCCGTTGTTGTTCAAGCTTACGAAAGTGGCGTTTTTATTACCCATGAAGGCGCATTTTCGGGTGGCACGGGTACTGTCAGTTTCTACAATCGTACCGTTGGTGGTATTAAAAATGACATTTTTGGTAGTGAAAATGGTGCTGCTGCCATTGGCAATATCTTACAATCCATGACTGTGGCAAACGGAAAAGCGTACTTACTGGTTAATAATGCCAATCGCATTGTTGTAGCCGATGCTAAAACGTTTAAGTACCAAGATAGCATCACTTCTACCGTTTTACCTCGATACCTTTTGGATATTGATGGCAAAAAAGCCTTCGTCAGTGAGTGGGGAACAAATGGCGTGAACGGCGCAGTTAAAGTGTTGGATTATACCACTAAAAAATTTACTAAAACCATTGCAACAGGCAACGGTGCAGAACGAATGTTGCGGGTTGGCAACACCGTAATGGTCGTCAATAATGGTGGTTTTAGTAAAGACAGCACTCTCGCAATCATTGATGTGACGACAGAAGCCATAACCAGCAAAATCAACATTGGCATTTCGCCAAACAGCCTTGTGCAAGATACCAACGGCGATGTTTGGGTATTGAGTGGCGGTGCTTTTGGTGCAGCAAATGGCAAATTGGTTCAAATCAAAAATAATGCTATCGTTGCAACTTTCAACGTGCCACAAGGTTCTGGTTCGTTGGTGACAAATAGTACAAAAAACACGTTGTACTTCACGGGTGGTAAAGCGATTTATCAAAAAGATTTGACCGCAGCTGCCCCATCAGTATGGGTGGATAAACCCGCAACTTCAGCTACTTTTGGCGCACTCTACGGTTTGGGAATTGACCCAAAGACGGGTAATATTTTCTGTTCCGATGCTAAAAATTATAGCTCGACGGGAACGGTTTATATCTTTAATGCGTCCAAAACATTGGCAGATTCCTTGAAAACGGGTATTATTCCAGGTAATTTTTGGTTTCAATAATATTTTTAATCAATGAGAAATACCTGTATTTTGACCGTTTTGTTTATTGAAATAGCGCACGTTTAGGATATGGGTATTTTTCTTTTTAACCATCATGCAACCACACCCATTGGTCGTAAATTCGTAGAATTGCAAGGTTGAATAAATCAGCGCATTGCGGCTTGTTCAGATAGCCTAACGCTCATGGTATCGGGTGTACCCTTAAAAATAAAATAAATGAACAGGGAATCCAAACACGAAATAAAAATCTGCGAAAAATGCGCTGCTGGCTTCGAATGTAAAGCGGGCGACCCCTGCCGTTGCCAATGTTTTGATGTCGTTATTTCAGGCCGAACCCGTGATTTTTTAGAGCAAACCGATTTTGATTGTTTGTGTAAAAATTGTTTGGCGGAGTTGAATCAAAAATTAGCTTTGTTGGAAAATGAAACCTTTCCTAATAGCCACAATTTGCGTGAAAATTTTCACTATTACATGGAAAATGGCTTGTGGGTTTTTACCGAAAACTATCATATACTGAGGGGGTATTGCTGCCAAAGCGGTTGTCGGCATTGTGCTTATGGCTTTAAAAAAGAATAAAAAGACGGCTTAAAGAATAAAAAAATAAAGCAAATATGGTGTCAAATACAGTGAATTTAACTGAAAAAACCCAAGCGGCTATCCAACACAAAATTGATTTCAAAACCAAACCACTCGGAGCTTTGGGTATTTTAGAAAAATTGGCTTTGCAAATCGGCTTAGTGCAAAATACTGAAATGCCCGTTTTGCATAATCCGACAATCGTTGTATTTGCAGCCGACCACGGCATCGCTACTGAGGGGGTCAGTGCCTACCCACAGGAAGTCACCTTTCAGATGGTGATGAATTTTTTGCAAGGCGGGGCAGCTATCAACGTGTTTTGTCAACAAAATAACTTGAATTTAAAAATTGTTGATGCAGGGGTTAACTTTGATTTTGACCCTCATCCGCAACTCATTTCTACAAAAATTGCTTACGGTACGCAAAGTTTTTTAAAAGAAAAAGCCATGACCGAAGCCCAAATGAAAGCCTGCTTTGAGCAAAGCAAAATCATCGTTTCTGACATATTTGAAAGCGGCTGCAACGTTATTGGCTTTGGTGAAATGGGCATTGGCAACACATCCGCCGCTACAATGTTGATGAGTAGTTTGTGCGATTTGCCGATTGAACATTGCGTCGGGCGCGGTACAGGATTGAACGATGTACAATTGGAAAATAAAATAAACATCCTCAAAAATGCCCAAAATTTTCACGGTAAAATGAACAGTGCTGAACACGCTTTACAAACCTTTGGCGGTTTTGAAATTGCCCAAATCTGCGGAGCAATGTTGTCGGCTTTTGAACACAATAAACTTATTTTGGTGGACGGTTTTATTGCGACAAGTGCTTTTTTAGTGGCTTTTAAAATCAACCCTGCCATAAAAGCCAATGCTATTTTTTGCCATTTGAGCGATGAATTTGGGCATCAAAATTTGCTCAATTACTTGGGTGTCGAGCCTTTACTAAAACTCAATATGCGCTTGGGTGAAGGCACAGGTTGTGCTGTGGCGTACCCGATTATTCAAAGTGCCGTCGCGTTTTTGAACAATATGGCAAGTTTTGAAAGTGCGCATGTTTCAAATAAAGATTAAGAAAAGAGTTAATGATGACAGAAGAAATACGTATTTTTTTCACGGCGTTGATGTTTTATACAAGAATTCCTTGTCCCGCAAACATAGACCACTCGCCCGAATATATCAACAAGGCAACCCGCTATTTCCCACTCATTGGTTGGATAGTTGGGGGCATTTCTTACGCCTTTTTTGGAATAAGTTCCCTTTTATTTGATGTAAATATTGCCGTTGTTTTCTCCATGATGATAGGTGTTTTAGTGACGGGTGCTTTTCACGAAGACGGTTTGGCAGATGTTTTTGACGGCTTTGGTGGCGGGTGGACAAAGGAGAAAATATTGGATATTATGAAAGACAGCCGAGTGGGGGCTTATGGTGTAATTGCCTTGATTTTCCTTTTTTCTTTGAAATTTTACGCTTTAAATAACCTGATTTCGCAAATAGAAAAACCTAATTATGGGTTAATCCTCTTGATATTCACCACTTATCATGCGTTGGCGAGATTGACCGCAATTAATATCGTTTTCACGGGGCAATATTCAAGAGAAGACGCAACAAGCAAGGCAAAACCCATTGCCATAGCGCATACTTATCGAGAAATTGTGGGTGCCTATTTCTTTGGATTGCTGCCTTTGATGGCATTGTGTCTAATAAAATGGCAATTTATAGTGGTTTTATTGCCCTTATTTATCCTTTATTTTTACGCAAAACGGTACTTCAACAAATGGATTGATGGCTACACGGGCGATTGTTTGGGTGCAGTGGAGCAATTAGCCGAGTGCGTTACGCTCTTAACTTTTTTAGCTTTATGGAAATTTATATAATCCGACATACCCGCGTGGCAGTGGGCAAAGATACCTGTTATGGACAAAGCAACGTGCCGTTAGCCACTACTTTTGACGCAGAAGTGGCGCAGTTTAAAACTGAATTGCCCACTGATTTTGATGCCGTCTATTGCAGTCCTTTACAACGGTGTCGAGATTTAGCCGATGCCCTTCAACTTGAAAATATTATTGTCAACGAGGCTTTAATGGAAATGAATTTTGGTGATTGGGAAGGTCAAAAATGGAACGACATCAATCAAGATTTACTCAACGAGTGGATGCAAGATTTTACGCACCAAAGAACGCCCAATGGTGAGAATTTAATAGAATTATACGAACGCATTAAAGTCTTTTTAGATAATTTGAAGCAAAAACCGCATAAAAAGGCTTTGATTGTCTGCCACGCAGGGGTTATACGCTGTGTTTGGGCTTATGTGTTGGGTATTCCGTTGTCCAATATTTTTAAATTAAACGTTGGTTATAACGAGGTTTTTATCGTCAAACTAAACAATAATCCACTTTATGATGCTATCAAAAGGAAACAATGAGTGCCTAAAAAACGGCGTTTTTATTTTATTGATATTGGTAAAATTTAACGCAATAGCCCAACTCGATACGGTAAAAATACTCCCCGAAGCGCAAGTAACTGCACAGCGTTTTAACCATCTTTCAGTCGGACAAGTGCAAATGCAGAACGATAGCCAGACGTTTAATTTTTATAAAAACTTGCGATTAAGCGACTATCTTCAATCGGAGACCCCCCTCAGTATAAAAGCCTACGGAACGGGTGTGGCGACGGTTTCAGTGCGCGGTATGGCGGCAAATCACACGGCAATTCTCTGGAACGGTATTAACTTGCAGAATCCTTTGAATGGGGGCAGCGATTTGGCGATTGTTGAATTGGGTGCAGTCACGCGGGTAGATGTCAAATTAGGTGGTTGTTCGGCTTTATGCGGCTCGGGGGCTATTGGTGGTATTGTGTATTTGGACAATGAAAAACCACCAAATGAAGGCTTTCACGGCAATATGGGCTACGACTTTGGCAGTTTTGGGCTTTCAAATGGTCATGCTCAATTAGATTTTAATAAAAAAAGGTTTGGCGGCTCCGTGAGATTGTCTCATCAAAAAGCAACAAACGATTTTATTTTTAAAAACACGGCTGAAATCGGGCAGCCCTTGCAACGAGCAAAACACGCCGCTTACGATTTTTTTAATGTAACGGCTAACCTGTTTGGGCAACTTTCTAACAACGATTTTATCAAAATTAATTTTTGGCAAAGCCGTAATTATCGTGAAATAACGCCCACAATGACAAGTAGAAGTGACAATGCCATTTACCGAGACACCGCTAATAGATTAGCAACTGAATGGACACATATTTTTAAAAAATCCTACTTAAAATTGCGGGGAGCATATCTGTACGATAAAAATTTTTACCAATCAGATGTGATTGAAAACAGTCAAAATGGCGTGCGTTCTTTGATTGGTGAAGGAGAATGGAATTACGCTTTGTCTGAAAAACACAGTTTTCGAGCGGGTTTTAATTCCACAAATGACCAATCGGACAATAATAATTACCGTAAAAATCACGAGCGTACCCGTTTTGCCATGTTCCTTAGTGATGCTTTTGTTTCCAATTTTATCACTTTGACCGCAAATATCCGTCAAGAATGGTTAAATAAACTACAACCCACAACGTTTTCAGTCGGTTTTGAAAAGAATATAAGCAAGATAGCGGCTAAAAACGATTTTATACTGAGGGGGTCATTGTCCCGTAATTACAACGTGCCGACTTTCAATGATTTGTACTGGCCGAACTTGGGCAACTCCGATTTAGCAACCGAACAAGGTTGGTCAAAAGAAATAGGAATCAGTTTTAAAACAAAAAAGGAGTACCAACAATGGCAAGCCGACCTTACAATTTTTGATATAGATGTAAAAAATCGCATCGTATGGCAACCTCAAAGCGACGGGCAATGGCGACCCACCAATTTATTTCAGGTACAATCGCAAGGATTTGAGGCTTTGGTGCGGTTACAGGGGTCAAAACAAGGGTTTCAGTACCGCTTAAGTGCTAATTATCAATTTGCCCACGCTACCGATGGTAAAGGCGGGGTACAATTATTTGTGCCCGCCCACAAAGGCAGTTTAAGTACTTGGTTGCACTACAAAAAAGCCTATGTTTCATGGCAACAAACAGCATCCAGCAAGCGATATGGCACTACCGACAAAACGACATGGACAAAGCCCTTCACTTTGACAGATGTAACTCTCGGATACACCCCCTCATATAGCTCAAAAAAAACTGCTTTTGAACTTAAAACTGACATTCGTTTGCGCGTTTCTAATGTTTTTAATGCGGATTATGAGCTTATACGGTTTTATCCCAATCCGAAAAGGCTCTATAGACTGGAAGTTTTGACGAGTTTTTAGCCGTTTTTACAATTACATAAAATAAAAAAACATTATCATACATGAAATATCTTTTCCATGCATGAAATAACTTGTTTCTTACATGAAATGAATTTTCCCATACATGAAATAACTTTTCCCATGTATCAAATGAACTTTTCTCATACATGAAATATCTTTTTTCATGTATGAAATGAACTTTTCTGTACATGAAATAACTTTTTTCTTGCATGAAATAACTTTTCCCATGTATGAAATGAACTTTTCCATACATGAAATAAATTTTTATCATACATGAAATATCTTTTTTCATGTATGAAATGAACTTTCCCATACATGAAATGACTTGTTTCATGAATGAAATGAACTTTCCCATATATGAAATGAATTTTCGCATATATGAAATGAACTTTCCAATACATGAAATAACTTTTTCCATGTATGAAACAGCTTTTTTCATTTATGAAACGACTTTTTTCATACATGAAATAGCTTTTTTCATGCATACAATAACTTTTCCCGTACATGAAATAACTTATTGTAAAGTAGTTTTTAGACTCAATAACTTAAAAACAAAACCTTGTAACACCATTTTGACAAGCTAAAAACAATAAAACCGTTTTTATCTGAGCGGGAAAAGGCAAAAAAGATAGAATCTCTATATTATCTGACAACAATCTTGCATATTAAAAAATATATTACGACATTTACAAATCTAAATATTGGTTGTTTGAAAGGCAATCAGGTGGGCAGTACAGTGTAAGAAACCTCCAAGCTATTTTTCAAAAAGCAGTCCAAGATAGAAAAAAAATAAACTGTAAAGTCTTTTGTATAACATTGACTTCGAGTAGAGATAGACGATATACCCGCAGTTGTGCGGGTATGGGATTGTTCCATGAAAGTAAAAAAAGGCATCCGTTCTTCGATTAAATAAAAGGAAGTAAATACAAAAAGAAAAAATTACTTGTTTAACAGTTGAAAACTAAGAACATAAAAGTAATCAACAAAAATCACGATACAATACT
>JANMYC010000536.1:0-3559 GCA_031381715.1 Saprospiraceae bacterium | reverse complement strand
AGCCGACGAAAAAATATTGACATTAGTGCCCACTCTGAATGCCATTTTGGGGGTATAGCTTGCGTCAGATTCGTAAGAAGGGGGCGTAAAATATTCGGGGGAAACCATAATATCTATGGCACTCCTACAAGGTTTATGGCGTTGACTGAATAGGGTAATTGGAAGTAAAACGATTAAAAGCACAGTGATTTTTTTCATACTGGATATGTTCAGGACGTTGTGAAATAGGATTTTAAGTTTTAATAGTTTGTAAAACGGATAAGATTACGCTAATGATATACCCCCTCAGTATTTTAATTGACTTTAATTAAAAAAGCCTCTAAAACGCAGGTGGTTTTAGAGACTTTTAATTCCGAGTAAGCTCATCAATTAAGCTGCTACGGGTACTTCTATTTTTTCCATCATATCGCGGAGGTGATCCTCGTTGACTTCTTTTTCGCGGTCTGCGATTTCTATAAATTTGCTATATAAGAATTCTATATCATATTTATCGACTTCAAAACCAAGCTTTTGTAAACGATAGCGCAACGCCGCACGACCGCTGCGCGCGGTCAAAACAATCGCTGATTCACTCACGCCTACTTCAAGCGGGTCAATGATTTCGTAGTTTTCACGGTGCTTAATGACACCATCTTGATGAATGCCTGATGAGTGTGCAAAGGCATTGCTGCCCACGATTGCCTTATTGGGCTGTACCATCATGTGCATTTTTTCCGATACCAAACGGCTCATTGGGAACAACATTTGGGAATGAATATCGGTGTAAAGTCCTAAATCTTTATGTTGTTTCATCACCATCACAACTTCTTCAAGCGATGTATTTCCTGCTCTTTCACCGATGCCGTTGATGGTACATTCTATCTGACGAGCGCCATTTTGAACTGCTGCAATCGAGTTGGCAGTTGCTAAACCCAAATCATTGTGGCAATGAGCAGAAATAACTGCTTTATGGATATTTGGAACATTATCCACCAAGTGCTTAATCAAGCGTCCGTACATTTCTGGAAGGCAATAACCAGTAGTATCAGGGATATTAACCACCGTTGCACCCGCCTTGATGACAGCTTCTACCAATTGAGCAAGGAAAATAGGGTCGGCTCTACCAGCATCTTCGCAGAAAAATTCGACATCTTCCACGTACTTTTTAGCATATTTTGTGGCACTAATGGCACGTTCTATGATTTGCTCACGTGTCGCATTAAACTTGTATTTTATATGAAAATCACTTGCGCCAATGCCGGTGTGTATACGAGGTCTTTTGGCATATTTTAAAGCACTACCTGCCGCATCAATATCTTTTTCAACTGAGCGAGATAGCGCACAAACAGTAGCATTTTTAATGATTTTAGAAATTTCACTCACTGATTCAAAATCCCCGGGACTCGAAATCGGAAAACCTGCCTCAATAACGTCCGCACCAAGTTCTTCCAGTGCGCGCGCTATTTCTAACTTTTCAGGAAGATTCAGTTTGCAGCCGGGCACTTGCTCGCCATCGCGTAAGGTTGTGTCGAAAATAAAGACCTTTTCAGCCATTTTTTATATTATTTTTATTTTTAGTAGTTGAGCTAAAATAAACACTATTATCTTTTTAAGTCGGCTCTATAAAATGTAAAAAATACTCCGCTCTGCTTCGCATTTTTTGCATTTTACAGCCCGACGATAAGAATGTTTATTTTTAACGCCTACTTGTGATTAGTTAAAATGCTCAAATTTTGATATTTCAAAGAAGCCAACTATTTTGCAGATTCATTTTAAAAAACTTACACCCGCAACTCTTTTTTTTGAAATATTCAAAATGGACTTTTACTTTTGCCTTTGTTCATATTTTTAATAGAATATCAAAGTTAATTCAAAGGTTGTGGCAAAAAGATTTAACTTTGATGGGTGCTTACGGTATTCAAACCGAAAAAATCTTTTTATAAGTCATTGATTTACAATGTTTTAATTAAATAAACTATACGATGCCTACATCAATGCAAAGAGTACAACAGGGAGCGGTTCAAGACCATTTATTTCAGCTTATCAATACACTGACAAAAGCAGAAAAGCGTAATTTTAGGCTTTACGTTACCCGCAATCAAGATAGTGAGGATTTGAAATTCATTCGCCTGTTTGACGTATTAGATAAGTCAAAAGACTACGACGAAAGCATTATTTTCAAGAAAGTACCTGAAATTAAAAAGGAGCAACTCTCTAATCTCAAGGCGCATTTGTACAAGCAACTTTTAACAAGTTTAAGGCTTTTACATAAAAATAAAAATGCAGATATTGATATTCGTGAAAATATTGATTACGCTAAAGTATTGTACAATAAGGGTTTATATATTCAAAGTTTACGTATTTTAGATAAGGCTAAAGGTCTGGCAACGTATAATCACCAGATACTTTTGCTGCTTGAAATCATTGAATTTGAGAAATTAATCGAAAGCAGACACATCACCCGCAGCCACGAGGGCAGGGCAGATGAGTTGGCAAACGAAGCTCAAAACACAATGAATCATATATTAAATACGAGTCTTTTATCCAATGCTTCCCTACAATTGTACGGCTTGTACCTTCAAATGGGACACGCCCGCAATGAAGAAGATTTGAGAAAAGCGGATGAATTTTTAAATCAAAAACTACCTTACAATTCCAATGATGGGACCTCAAAAATGGGCTTTTTTGAAAAAGTTTATTTTTATCAATGCCACGTTTGGCACAGCTATATTGCTCAAAATTGGAAAAATTACTACCGTTACGCTTACAAATGGGTTGAACTTTTCGAGGTTGAACCCATTATGAAAATAAATGATACATCGCTGTATCTTAAAGGTGTGCACAATCTTTTGAATGCTCTTTTCATGACGCTTGACCATGAAAGGCTCTCAATAATATTGAATAATACGGAATTATACCTTAAAAAACACGCCGATTCGTTGGATGAAAACACCCGAACGCTGGCTTTTCACCATATTTATTCCGCTAAAATCAATAAACATTTCCTCGAAGGATCTTTTACTGAGGGGGTCGCTTTGATTCCTGAAATTGAGGAACAGTTAAAAGAGTTTGCGCGCACTTTAGATGAGCATCGTATCCTAATTTTTTATTACAAAATAGCCTGTTTGTACTTCGGAAGTGGCAATTACGATAAGGCTATTGACTATCTCAATAAAATAATCAACCTCAAAACGGGTAGCCTCCGCACCGATATTCAATGCTTTGCCCGCATGTTACAACTCATTTGTCATTACGAAAAAGGTCATTTTGCCCTTTTAGAATACCTCATAAAATCCGTTTATCGCTTTTTATTAAAAAATGGCGACATGAGCGGCGTGATGCAAGAAGTCTTGAAATTTCTTAAAAAATCGCTTTTTATCAAGCAAAAAGACTTAAAAGAGGAGTTTACGGAGCTAAAAGTCAGATTGGAAACGATTGCGCAAAACCCATTTGAACGCCGTTCTTTCGTTTATCTCGACATCATCGCATGGCTCGAATCCAAAGTGGATAGTAAAACGGTGGAACAAGTGAGTAAAAAGAAGTTTTTGGAAAGAGAGTTTAAAAAAGTGAAAATCGCGGG
>JANMYC010000423.1:0-2406 GCA_031381715.1 Saprospiraceae bacterium | reverse complement strand
GATAGCGTTAAGGGCATTCAAATTGGTTTAATCAATCGCTCAAAAAAAGGTGGATATTATGCTTTAGAATTGAGTGCGAATGAAATTAATAATATCAATTTTTCACTTAAAACGGGCACAAAGTCATTCTATGTTGCTCTTTTATCGGGCATAACACCGAAGAAAGATAATATCTGGACACATGGTTTTGGTATCGGCACTTTTAAAAAATTGAATAATTGGAGTGATTTTAATGTGGAATTAATGCATCGCCATATCAATATCGGCTCATACAGTACGAGCCTACAAGAGTGGGTGCAATTGAACGGACTTTTAGATATTCATGTGGGCAAAAGATTTGAAATCGTAGGTGGTCCCACCTTGAATGCCTTATTTATGAATAAAACTAATGAGGATTATGCCATAAATCGCCCTCAAATTATAACCTCCAATGCTTCTTCAACTTCTTTGGGCAATACTCGAACGATTGATAAATGGCTGGGTTGGAGTGCGGGTGTGCGGGTGAAATTGTAATGACATTTTAGAAATGAGAAAGGCGTTCTGAAACACAATCAGAACGCCTTTCTCATATCAAATAGTGCTAAAACTATTTCAAATTTGGATTATTTTTTAATTCATCTTGAATATTTTTAACAAAATCAAGAGAAACCTCAAGTACGCGAGCAATTTGCTCCACGCTCAAAACCTTGTCTTTGAGTAGATTAATGACAGCGGCACGGGCTTTTTTTTGCTCACCTACATGTTCGCCTTCTTGTCTTCCTTCCTGTTTTCCTTCTTGTTTTCCTTCAATGAAGCGAAGGTCTTTGGTTAAATCATACGCTATTGGCATTTTATCAATTTGTTTTTTAGTTTCTGATTGCAATTTACGGAGTCCCGATAATATTTCCAAATCTGTTGTGTATTCATGTAGTTCATTGTCATTTTTAGCTTTTTGTTGCAGTTTTTTGAGAATTTTTTGGATTATTTTGGGTGCATCCCTTTTTTCATAATGACATAAAATAGCTAAAATTAGTTCATGCGGATTATCAGAATTGAGAAATAGGTTGGCGTCTATTTCATTCAAAACAATCATTTTGTATGAAAAATCAAGATTTTTATGCTTTATTTTGGTAATCATCGAAGGTTTGCCCGTTCCCATGAAAATGACGTATTGGATAATTTCAAGGTCAAATTCCCAATAAAAATCGTTGTAATAGGCTAATTGCCGTTTGTGCATATTGGCATCACTACGTCCTTGAAATTCTACGTGAACGATATGGGGTTTTTCACCAATAGGCTGCACTTTTACAGAAAAATCAGGTCTTTTTTCTTTTGTTCTTGAAAAAGTTGAAGGCAATTTGACCATATTTTTTAAGTCAAGACCCAATAATTTATGTATCAATGATTCATAAACTCTGGTGAAAGTTTTTTTTAAAACGTTATCAAAATCTTGGTGCTGATGTGGGTTAGTGGTTTTACGCTTGCTCATCAAAGTATGTTTACAAAAAATGAATTTAAGTTGTTTTAACAAAACTAATCTCTTTTTTTAATTTTTAAAAGTCAAAAGCTACATTATTATAGGAATAATCAGCTAAAAACTTAAAATTTACTTAACCTCAATACCCCCTCAGTATTTCCGCTTTAATTTACTTTTATAGATTATTTTTACATAAAAATACCGCTATGAAGTTAAATACACTCTTTGCCTTTTTTACGCTTTCTTTTACAACTGTTTTTGCGCAAAAAACGGTTAAAATGCTGCAAGCGCCCGCTGAAAATCAATTTTCAATCATCAATACTGAGGTTTCTAACCCCGAGAACTCGGTGGGGGTATCCATTATTCCAAGTGGTCGTTTTATCACGCCTGCGGGTAAGGTGACACGCATCACACGCGGTGCGTTTGGTCTGGCAATCTCACCAGATGAATCAAAAGCGTTGGTTTTACACCATAATGGGGTGGTGACTGTAATGGATTTGCTGAAAAATGAAGCGACACGCGTACCCAGTTATAATGGTAAAATTAAGCCTTTAGATAACGCTATGTTTCTTGGTGTCGCTTTCTCAAGTGATAACAAAACGGCTTACTTGAGTGGTGGGGACAAAGGCAATGTCGTTATTTTTGATGCATTAACTTACAAAAAAATAGATTCTATTTCGTTGGATGGTGTTTTTAACGGTGAAAAATTTGAAGATAGTTTTACGTCTGATTTAACGATTAATACCGCTAAAAATGAGCTTTTTGTATTGGATAGGGGTAATAATCGCTTGGTCTGTGTAGATATTTTAAGTAAAAAAATCACTGCTTCCATTCCAGTTGGGCGCATTCCTTTTGGCGTTTCACTTTCAAGAGATGGTAAAAAGGCATTTGTGGCGAATGTGGGTTTATACGATTATCCATTGGCACCTGGCGTGACACCCACCAATAAA
>JANMYC010000410.1:0-3975 GCA_031381715.1 Saprospiraceae bacterium | reverse complement strand
ATTTGCTACGCCTGCCATTGCCTACGCTTTGGGCAGTTATATGCACTTTTTATATCCCAATTTGGATGTTGTGAGTGTGGCCATTGGCTGTTATGTGCTTTTTACCGCCATCAATTTATTGGGCGTAAAAGAATCCGCTCTTTTTGCTTTGGTCGTTACGATTTTGGCAGTATTAGAATTGCTGATTTTTATGGGCATCGTTGCGCCTCATTTTGAATTAAAAAACTTTATGCAAAACAGCATGCCTTTCGGTTGGAGCGGTGTTTTTGCGGCTTTGCCATTTGCCATTTGGTTTTATTTAGCCATTGAAGGCGTGGCAATGGTAGCCGAAGAAACCGAAAATCCGCAAAAAAATATTCCGAAAGGGTATATTTTGGGCATTGCTACTTTGGTTTTATTGGCTTTGGGCGTCATGGTTTTCACTGGCGGTATTACGGATTGGAAAAATCTTTCAACCATTGATTACCCTTTACCAGAAGCCATTGGTATCGTTTTAGGAAAGGACAATAGTTGGACTAAAATATTTGCGAGCATTGGTTTATTTGGCTTGGTGGCATCTTTTCACAGCATCATCATGAGTTATTCGAGGCAAATTTTCTCTTTAGCGCGGGAAAATTACTTGCCTTCGTTTTTATCAAAAGTGCACCCACGTTTTCAAACGCCTTATTGGGCATTGATAGTGGGTGGTATCATCGGCATTATTGCTATTTTTTCGGGTAAAACAGACAAGTTGATTATACTTTCGGTGTTGGGAGCCGTGGTGATGTATATTATCAGTATGGTCAGTTTATTTATTTTACGTAAAAAAGAGCCTATGCTCGAGCGACCATTTAAAGCCCCTTTTTACCCTTATTTCCCGATAACAGCTTTGGTTCTTTCTGTCATTTGTTTGATATCCATTATGTATTACAATTGGGAATTGAGCCTTATTTTTTTCGGAGCTTTAGTTGTTTTAATAGTTTTATTTAAAATATTAAAAACACGTAAAACAGACACCCCCTCAGTATTTAATTGATTTTCAATGTGTTAAAAGCTATTTCAATAAAATGCCTTACCATTTCACCGTAAAAAATCACCGTTATGTTTTCAATGATTTAAAAACATTGATGGCTAAAGCGACGCCTTTCAGAAGCGGTGATGCACTGGCTGGTTTGACGGCGGAAAGTTACGAAGAACGGGTAGCAGCGCAAATCGCTTTGGCGGATGTCCCATTAAAAACTTTTTTGAACGAAGCGGTTATTCCTTATGAAAAAGATGCCATTACAAGGCTGATTATAGATACCCATGATGCTGATAATTTTGCTTCAATAGCCCATTTTACAATCGGTGATTTACGCAATTGGTTGCTGAGCGAAGACGCTGACACCCTAACTTTACAACAGCTTTCTTCTGCTCTTACACCTGAAATGGTTGCTGCAGTATGCAAATTAATGCGCAATCAAGACCTTATTTTTGTGGCTCAAAAATGCGAAGTCATCACTCGTTTTAGAAATACAATTGGCTTAAAAGGCAGGTTTTCCACCCGCTTACAACCCAATCACCCGACTGATGATGCCAGAGGCATTGCCGCAAGTATGGTTGATGGACTATTGTATGGCAGCGGCGACGCGGTGATTGGTATCAATCCCGCAACGGATAGCCCCGCGGCAGTGGCAACGCTGCTGAATATGTTGGATAGCTTGATTTCAAGATTCAATATTCCGACTCAAAGCTGCATTTTAGCCCATGTTACCACTACTTTACAACTTATCAACCAGAATGCACCCGTTGATTTGGTTTTTCAATCCATTGGCGGGACGGAGAAAACGAACGCCAGTTTTGGCATATCTCTTTCATTACTCGATGAGGCGTATGATGCGGCTTTAAGCATAAAAAGAGGGACGATTGGCAATAATGTCATGTATTTTGAAACGGGGCAAGGTTCATCTCTTTCTGCCAACGCACATGAAGGCGTTGACCAACAGACTTGCGAGGCGAGGGCTTATGCGGTGGCGAGGCGATACAAGCCGCATTTGGTCAATTCTGTAGTTGGATTTATTGGACCTGAATATTTGTATGATGGAAAACAGATTATCAGAGCCGCTTTGGAAGATCATTTCTGTGGTAAATTGTTGGGCTTACCTATGGGTATGGATATTTGTTACACCAATCACGCCGAAGCTGACCAAGATGATATGGATAATTTGTTGACATTATTAGGCGTGGCGGGTTGTAATTTCATTATGGGTGTGCCGGGGGCGGACGATATTATGTTGAATTATCAATCCACATCTTTTCACGATGCGTTGTATTTAAGAAAGGTTTTAAATAAAAAACCTGCGCCTGAGTTTGAAATTTGGCTTTTGAATCAAGGTATTTTGGATGAAAAAGGGAATAGGTTGAATATTAATTCATCACATTTATTGTTGAAAGCGATATGATTATTTTTTAAATAAAAACGCCTATTTAGATAGTCGCTATTGCTCCGTTTTGCCACTGATTACGCTGATAATGACTGATTTTACGCTGATTAATTGTTTATTTATGCGAATATTGGTTTGAAAAATGCCGTAGGCATGAAATATCGGTAGAAATAATAGCTCCAATACTTTCAAAGTCCTGTAAGGACGGTATATTGAAGTATTTTATGTACTGATTAGCGTATTCGATATATCGCAGCTACGCTACTTCTCGCATTTTTATTAATTTTTCTACCGATATTTCATGCCTACGGCATTTTTTTACCCAATATTCACTTTGGTTACAAACTTGAACCAAGTTCAATTCAAAATAGAATGAGTGAACTACAGAAATATAGTGGCGTAGAAGCCGATGTTTGGCAACCTTTAAAAGCCTTCACGGATGCGCGCATTGCTTTGGGGCGCACGGGTGTGGCAGTACCATTGAAAGAGGCTTTGGAATTTAAAATGGCTCATGCCCACGCAAGGGATGCCGTGTATTCGGAATTGAATGAAGCAACTTTAATAGAGGATTTAAAAAAGTTTAAATTGCCGATTTATTCTTTGCGCAGCAAGGCGCAAAGCAGACATGAATATCTTCAAAGACCCGATTACGGAAGGCAACTGAACCAAGCGTCAAAAGAGCAATTGCAAGGCGATAATCCGAAAATGGATATTGCCATAATCATCGCAGATGGTTTGTCAGCAACAGCCATTAATAATCATGCGGTGCCTTTATTGGATATTTTAATCCCATTTTTACAACAATCAGACTTTTCAATAGCCCCTCCCGAGAAATCGGGACTGGCTCTCAGTATAGTGCATCAAGGAAGGGTTGCGATTGCTGATGAAATCGGCTTTTTACTCAATGCCCGCTTTTCAATTATTCTAATTGGTGAACGCCCCGGTTTATCATCACCTGATAGCATGGGCGCATATTTAACTTTTAATCCTAAAATAGGCTTGACAGATGAAAGCCGCAATTGCATCTCCAATATCCGTTTGGAAGGTTTAAGTTATAAAAATGCAGCGGAAAAGATGCTGTATCTAATAAAAGAATCCTTTAGATTGCAATACAGTGGCGTGGACTTGAAAGATAATGCGGGATTGTTGGAGTGAGTTTTTATGAGTAAAAAGTAAAGGGGAATCGTGTTGATTCCCCTTTACTATCCCTAATACAAGCTATAGTTGATGGATAGTTGGTACACAACTCTTGGAAAGTTTCAAACTTTCCAAGAGTTTAACCTGACAATAAAACGTCGATACACCATTAAGGCAATTGCTTACCCAATGACAATAAATTGGCAAATAACCTATACGCCCCAGGCACGCCCGCTGGCAATTGTCGGAAAAAAGAGTAGCCTGTGTAGACAAAATAGCCTTTTTCAACTTTTGCTATCATTAAGCCACCGTCTTCTTTTTTCTCATTGATATCATTGCAGCTCAATACTGCGTCATATTTATTGTCCCATTCGCTCAAGAAATACAAACCACGCTCTTGCACCCAACCCTCAAAATCCTTTTTAGTGATTTTATT
>JANMYC010000384.1:0-3034 GCA_031381715.1 Saprospiraceae bacterium | reverse complement strand
CATAGCTATGATTGCCACGAGCTTTATTTTATTGCCCAAATTACCATAACTCATTAAACCAAAGCAGGTGCATATAACCAAAGGCAACATAATACTCCGACTACCATTCATAAAAGCACTCACTAAACTCAAAGCCACCATACACAATAGGAGAACTACATTCTTTTTGGCTTCAACCATCAACGCCCATATAAACAAACCCGTAAAAAAAAGCAATGAACCATAGCCTGCTATGTATGAAAATGTTCCAATTACGCGAGCTCCGCCCTCGTCATCAAAACCAACCACATCATCGGAGCTTTCATAGCGGTTGAGTATATGTGAGCTCGGTAAGCTAAATTGTACAAATGTCAAAAAGGCTTCCGCAATACACACTATTATCATGATTTTGATGAGATTCTGAACGGGAAAAGCATCTCTTTCACTCAAATACGTCAACATCAATAGCCAAAACCCAAAATGTAATATAAAGCCAAATGCACCGTGAAATAAAGTCATATTCATCGGATTGAGGGCTAAAGCTGTAAACGCAAAAACTAAAGGAATCACCAATGGATAAGAAAACACCGGCTTTTCACGCCGCATAAAAGCCACGACGATAAATGGCGAAATTAATTGAACCATGAATAACACGTCATTCACCCCAGAAACACCAGCGAATACCCATTTTCTCAACGCACCGTGAAAGGTTGTGTACAAAAAATAGAACAATAAAAGGTTCTGATTCCGCTTTAAATCTGCTTGGGTAAGTGTGGTCATTGTCAGTGAATAGAGTTATTTAGGGATATATATAATGCGGGTTTAATTGATATTATCAACCAATCTTGCACATAGTGCCATCAATGTCAATGTCGGATTTGAATGCGAACCCGTTGGGAAAACAGAGCTGCTACACACGTAAATATTTTCATGCCCCCAAACCCTTAATTGGCTATCGACAACGCCCGTTTCAGGCGTCGCGCTCATCCTCGTGCCACCCATATGATGATTGGCGTCGGTGAGATATGACGACCAATTCACATTTTCTAAATGTATATGCGGATAAATATTCAACTCCCCTAAAGACAATCTCTCAAATTCATCTTTTAAAAAATTGGACATGGTATTCACCGTTTGCCACGTTTTACTGGTAATTGACCAATGTATTTTAGCCTTTGGTATGCCAAATTGGTCTTTTTCATCACTCAACCCGATAAAACTATCTGAAATGGGCTCTTGCTCCAACATAAGGTTGATGCGAGGTAAAGCTTTGTGCTTATACACGAACCCCTCAGTAATTAAAGCTTTTGCGGTGAAAAGATAACTATCAATGTTCTTCAATATCTTTTTAACCGCCACCAACCGTCGAACATCTCTGAAGTTAAAAAGCTCGGAGTACGGGTTATCTTCCGGGTTTTCGTATTCTCTGAATTCGACAAGGGCTGATGTGTTCATCAATTGGTATTTCTTCTGAGCCGCCTCGGTCAAGCTTAAGCGGACTGAATATTTTCTTTTTTTATAGATATGCGTATTGAAAGTCGATTGTAATTTATACAAATTGGGATGATTCAAAGACCCAATTTCGATACACGGATGATCCATAAAACACTTACCCAACCAACCCGAATGATTGCCAATCCCGCCTTTCTTTTGATGGTTATTCGCCAATAAAATTCGGTTGGTTTCAATCCCACCAGTGGCTAATAACAGGTTTTTTACAGGAATTTCTACTTGTTTTTTATTAAAATTGCTAATCTGGATTTTCTCTACTCCCCCCTCGCCGAGTAATCGGGACGGGTCAGTATTAAGGTCAATTTTAGTTAAAACGGCATTATAAATAACTGTTACATTTTGCTTCAATTGTTGGTTGTATAGTTTTCTGAGATTGGGTTGCGGTGCCCATTTTGAAAAATGTTGATACATTTTATCCTCATCGCAATTCAATTTTTCATAAGCCAACTTTTTAAAAATATCCTCTTTATAGTCCCATTCGTCAATATTCATAAACCGATTAGCAATGGGATAATAAGGCGTCAAATCACTCAAGTTAATGGGCCAACCGCTGTCATTTACCCACTCTTTTTTATCAAAATCCAGTTGTGTAAATGGGAGCGATTGTCCTCCCCAAGCAATAGAAGTTCCTCCGACGGCTCTTTTACGACCATTTATTGCATTTTCAACGATTTTTCCTGTTTGTTCAACCGTGTTGAGCACTTGTCTTTTTTCATCTTCTTCAAAATGTCCCGACTCAATGAGCAAAACCCTTTTATTCTTTTCAGAAAGTTTTACCGCCAGCAAAATACCCGCAACACCCGCTCCAATGATGGTAAAATCAAATGGTGTCTCTAAATTACTGAGGGGGGGGCTGCTATTAAAATCTATATAAGGCATTCAACCACGGTATTTTGAAAAACTACGGATATTATTGTGTAAATACGTCTTATTTCGAGTTGAAAAAATAATTTTCCCTTCTGGATTTTGATGGGCATTTTGAGCTAAAATATAACCTACTCTATCGTTCGGGTCTATTTCGTTTGTCAAAATGTTATCCCTATTTTTCAAGCAACTGTGGTGAAAGTGTATTTTATCGGGAAACTTCTGCATCACACATTGAGTTTCTGTTAAAATATTACCCTCGTACTGCAAAATATCCCAATCTTTTAAATCTTCTGGATTTATGGTTTTAACGTCTAAAATATTAGACCCAATACCAATAAATCTTACACGCCCTCTTCTCTTTAAATCTAAAAGGTAATTAAATGCTTCTTCAGTCAAAAAATTAGGCAACCCTTCGTGCAGTAATAAATAATCCACATAATCAGTCTTTAATCGCTTCAGGCTTTGATAAAAACTCGTTGAAACGAGTTTTTTATCAATTTGTCGATATGAAACTGGTATATAAGGATTATAGGTATCTGATGAAACTTGACTTTTAAAAGTACTTTTAACCTTTTTTAAATGATAATTCAAAGGCAGTAAAAGCTGAATTGGCATTGAGCCCGGTTCAAAAGAATGCCCCAAACCAAATTTTGTGGTGATGGTGACGTCCTTCCGT
>JANMYC010000381.1:0-1810 GCA_031381715.1 Saprospiraceae bacterium | reverse complement strand
TGCGCCATCTTCGATGCCTTTTATGGCACTTGAGGTAAGGGTTTTAATCCCATTTTTCCAATCTGTCATTAAAACCGCGAAGATAGAACCAATGATAAAAGCCGCTATAAAATCCAATTTAATACCATGGGCATTGAAACCGAAGAACAAAACCAATGGCACAATTGGGGTCAATAAAGCCACCAAAGGCACACGTTTTTTATGCGTTCTTTTCAATAATTCTTCCTTGGGAACGGCGGACATTAGTAGGATTTCGCCTGAGCGTTTGGCGGCAATCAGGGCATATAAGAAAACGGAGATGAGCATTAAACCCAATATAATGAAAGCAAATATTGAAACTTGATTCGGCAAAAGTTCGGTGTCTTTTAATTGTAAAAGCTGCCGATAAAGCGTAAAAAGAATAGGATTGAAGATAAAACCCGTACCAAATGCCAATAAAAACAGCGTTCCCGCTAATTTGCGAGGAATGCCCAAACTCATCATAATTGGTAAAACCAAACTGCCGACCGTGATTATTGCGCCTAAACCTTGCAAAGTCGTGAATAAAATAACCGTCACGAGCATCAAACCAAACGCCACTATTAAGGGTCTTTCACCCCCAAATTCGGCTGCCCTTTTGATAATTTCTTCGGCAATGCCAGTTTGCATCATTACACGACCCATCATGGCACCCATAAACACGGCCACATACACAGGAGCAAGTTTGGTGCAACCTTGCCCAATGATGCTGTTTAAAATATCCGTTATAGGTAATTGTGCAAGTAATGCAATGAGTATTGCCATGCTCGGCAAAGCCAGCAATGCAGGCATTTTGCGGGTGAACATCAAGGTAGCAAAGATGATAAAAATGATGAGTAAGCCGATGGCAATCATAGTTGAGTTTTTAGTTTTTTGGTTTTTAGTGTTTAGAACAAAGAATGATTTATCTAAACACTAAAAACGAGACATTCGATACTAAAAATTAAAATCAATCTCCGCTTCAAAAGTTCTATTCCAGGGTAAATCAAAATTTAGATTCGTAATTTTTACCCCCTTCCCGCTATTAACGGGATTTGATACAGTATTTTTGAAATTTTTAGCTGTTTTTAAGGCAACGGGCTCTATTTCTTTTTTACAAAATGTTTCAACTATTTCAGTCTGCTCATCCGTCAAGCGGAAAGCATTCCATTTATTTTCTTTTATCATTGCCAACGCCTTTGGGCGCACGATGCTGTGATAGGTGTAATCATCTAACAAGCGATTCAGAGTGAACCATTTTTGGGCATAAACCATGCGTTTTTTCACCTTTTTCACAGTTTTTTTATTTAAAACGGCTTGTGAAACGCCGTATAAAATACCGTGTGGCAAAGCTGTACCGATGGTATTTCCCGCAGTATTCCAACAAGCGTAGCCATATATTTTTGAAAAAATAAAGGCTCTTTTAAGGGTTTCATTAAAAGTGGTATCGCCACCTTGAACGTCACCTTTGGGGTCAACATCGGCGATGATTATGCCTTTTTTAGGATTATTTTTATTAAAATCAATGATTTCGTTGGCAAAGCTCGTTGCTCTGCCTGCGTCAAATCTTGATGCAAAAACATAGAATACAATATCCGCTTGTTGCACATCTGAAACTTCTTCCGCACCGACCGCTTTTAGGTGAAAACTGACCGTTTTACTGAGGGGCCTATCCTCAAATGGCATCACTTGATTTGCGGCTTTTTCAGTCGAATATATCGCTTTTATTTTAGGATGATAATTGTATTTATCCGACATCGCTCGGGCTAAAAGCAGCATTGAAACTTCATCTGCTCCGGGTTGAATAGCTATT
>JANMYC010000377.1:0-6374 GCA_031381715.1 Saprospiraceae bacterium | reverse complement strand
AAGATTATTCGATTTGCCTAAAAACTTAGGTGAACACGATAAACATGAAGTGACAGTTGGTATTGGTAGATTTGGTCCTTACGTAAAATTCAACGATATATTCGTATCCATTCCAAAAGACGAAGACCCCCTCAGTATCAGCCTTGAAAGGGCGGTAGAACTGATAGAGGAGAAGAAAAAAGCGGATGCACCGATATTTACCTACAAAGGCCTGCCGATTACGAAAGGCTCTGGTCGTTTCGGACCCTTCATTAAATGGAATGAAATGTTCATGAACGTTCCTCGTCGGTACGATTTGGAAACATTGACATTGGATGAAGCCATTGAATTGATTGAAGCCAAAAATGAAAAAGAAGCCAATCGTTTCATTCATCAATGGGCTGCGGAAAAAATTAGCGTTGAAAATGGTCGTTGGGGACCAATGCTCGTTTTTGGTAAATACAAGCCATTCAGTCTAAGACGAGAAGGTAAAAAAATGACTGCTGAAGAAGCTGCTACTTTAACTCTTGAGGACGTTAAAAAAATGATTGAGGCTGAAATTCCTGATGCCTTCGCACCAAAAGCCAAAAAAGCTCCTGCTAAAGCTAAAAGCAAATAGATTGAAATTTTTAATGAAATAGAAAAAGCTCGGTACACTTGTACTGAGCTTTTTTATTTTAATCAACTTTTTGAACAGAATACAGAATTTTTGGGTAAAAAAAAGTCTGCGAACAGAAGTTCGCAGACCAATCAACATTTGTTAACCCCAAAAAAATTATACCATGAGTACAATATCTTATATCGTATAATACGATTGTTTCTTTCTTTTATTATGTAGACGCAGAGCATATAATAAGTAACAAAGCAAATTAAAATTTGTTTAGGTTTATAACAAATTAAGCGAGAACTTGTTTAACTAAATTTGCTGCTTCTTTTAATTCTATTGCTGAAAAGACTTTTAGACCAGATTCATCTATCATTTTCTTAGCAATGTCTGCATTTGTACCTTGTAATCTGATGATGATTGGCACATTTATCGTGCCAATGTTTGCGTAGGCGTCAATAACACCTTGAGCAACTCTATCACATCTAACGATACCACCAAAAATATTCACTAAGATAGCTTTTACATTTGGATCCTTCAAAATAATTTTGAAAGCTTTTTCAACTCGCTCTGCATTAGCTGTACCACCCACATCTAAGAAGTTGGCTGGGAAGCCTCCACTTAGTTGAATCATATCCATAGTAGCCATCGCTAAACCTGCACCGTTGACCATACAACCGACGTTGCCGTCCAATTTTACATAGTTCAAATCAGCTTCTGATGCTTCTACTTCAGTAGCATCTTCTTCATCTTTGTCACGTTGTGCTTCTAATTCAGGATGACGATACAGTGCATTGTCATCAAGAGAAACCTTTGCATCTACGGCGATGATTTTGTCATCCGATGTCCTCAAACAAGGGTTTATCTCAAACATAGATGCATCACTACCCACAAACGCTGCATAAAGTGAGTCAATAAAAGCATACATTTCTTTAAATGCTGCACCGCCCAAACCTAAATTAAAACAGACTTTACTGATTTGAAATGGACGTAAACCTAAAAGCGGGTCAACCCACTCCTTATGTACCAAATCGGGCGTTTCTTCCGCTACTTTCTCAATATCCATGCCCCCCTCAGTAGAGTATATAATCACGTTACATTTTTTGCCTCTATCCATCAAAACTGAGATGTAAAATTCTTTGGGCTCGTTTGCTCCCGGATAATATACATCTTCACACACCAAAACTTTTCTAACCAATTTACCTTCAGCCGAAGTCTGAGGCGTTATCAACATCATTCCTAAAATATCTGATGCTTTTTCTTTTGCTTTTTCAGGACTTGGCGCAAATTTTACACCACCGCCTTTTCCTCTACCTCCTGCATGAACTTGTGCTTTTACAACACATCCTTCGCTATTTCGTTCTGCTCTTAATTGTAAAGCGGCATCAAAAGCTTCATCTGGCGTATGACATAATATGCCTTCTTGAATTTTAACACCAAAACTTTTTAGGAGATTTTTCCCCTGATATTCGTGAAGATCCATAAAGAAATAATTAATTGAGTTTAGTCTATTTAAAATTTGGAGATAATAAAATGTGGAAATAAAACCATCGAGTGATAGCTAAAAATATTTCCCTAATTGTTCTTCAAATTTTTCATTGCGGCTCAAATGTAACACGTTTTTTTTAAATACTAAATTGTTTTTAAAGAAATTATATACAATTCTATATATTTAAAATTTCTTCAAGTGTAAATGTCTCTATTTGTAGTATTTAACCATTTAATGATTGAAAAATTGTGTTATACATGTTATTTTTTTATTGATTTAATTCATTGTATTTCTACAAAAATCGAGTGTAAAGGTTGCAAAGTGTTTTGTTCTTTTCAATAGTTAAACTAATCATTTTACAATCTTCTACTTTTTCAAGGCTCAAAATCAGCTATTTCAGAGCTTTTTTAAGGCTTTTATAAAATGAAATCTAAAAATTTTGTTCAAAGCTACAATTTTTGCGAATATTCGCTAAATTTGTCATGAAAAAAAGTATATTTATTTAAAATTATATATCTAAACATTTGAATCGTCATTAAATTTAAAACGCATGCACAATATAATGGATACAATTTCGACCACCCCCTCAGTAAAAAGCCTTAATAATAGCCAAATTAAATGTATTGATGATTTTAATAGTCCAATTAAACTATGGTTTTGGTTATTGTACAAGTTGCCCGCTGCTTGGTTCATAGGAGTGCGTGTAAAGCATGTTGACAGTGAAAAGTCGGACATAACATTATCCTACGGTTGGCGTTCGCAAAATCCGTTTAATTCAATTTATTTTGCTGCCCAAGCGGCGGCGGCTGAATTTTCAACTGGAGCATTGGCAACTTTAGCCATTGCTGGCAGAGGAAAAGTATCCATGTTGGTCAGTAATCTTGAAATGGAATTCACTAAAAAAGCCAACTCTAAGACTACATTTAGCTGCAACGATGGGGCAAGGGTTTTTGAAATAGTGGAAAAAGCCGTTCAAACCAAAGAACCCCAAACCATAACGATGACATCAATCGGCACACAAACCACCGGTGAAATCGTTTCAATCATGAAAATTACTTGGACTTTTAAAGCGAAATGATTTTGAACTGTGAACTGTTTAGCTGTGAACGGTTTTGCTCACAGCTATACAATTAAGAGTTCATTAAAACTTCGTTTCAAGATAGTAAGGCAACATTTTACGCCAAGTTTCCCAATCATGTGGCATATCATAGCCCCATACATCTAATTCGTGGGGAATATTTTTGGCTTCTAAAATTTTGGAAAAGCGGCGGCTCGATTCTGGATCTTCCCAAGCTCCGCAGCCCGTTGAAACCAGTATTTTTTGCGCTTTTCTGATTTTTGTGAGAAAGTAATCGTCATCTAAATTAGGGAGATAATGTTCTGGGGAATTAAAATAGACATCATCATCAAAATAACCTTTTGTGTAAGCTGAAAGGTCGTAACACCCACTCATCGCCATTACTCCATTGATTAAATCCGGTCTTTTTAAAAACAAATTCATCGAATGTAAGGCACCAAAGCTCGCACCACAAGTAATAATTGGCGTTTCTGCACTTGTATGCGTTTTGATGTAGGGAATCACTTCATTAAAAACGTATTCATTGTATTGTTCATGCCGCATGGCTTTGTGCTTGGGATGCATTTTAGAATTCATCCAGCTTTCAGTATTGATGCTGTTGATACTAAAAACCTTAACTTTTCCATCGTTTATGTACTTTTCAATGGATTTTATGAGTAAAAATCGCTCATATTCAAGATAATCTGCCGCCGCAGTCGGAATCAGCAATAAACTGAAACCAAAATGACCATAAGAAGCGATTTCCATGTATTTGTTTAATCTATGACTGTGCCAACCGTCGAGGAGCTTTTCCATATTTTTTTACTTTTTTACTGGTTATTTCGCATCTTTTTTTAATTAAAATGAAATATCTACTTTATTTTTGATTTTTTTAAAATGTGAGGTAAGTATTTTTTAAAATAATGAAATTAGCTATGTTAAAAAATGCCCTGCGAGTTGCTATGAGCCAAATCATTCGCATAAAAGATGATGAATGGGAAGCATTTGAGCCTTTTATTGAAGTAAAAAGCTTTAAAAAACGAGATAATTACGTTTCAGATAGCCAAATTTGCCGTGAAGTAGGTTTTATACTGAGGGGGTCGTTTCGGCAATATTGCATTATGGAAGGAGAAGAGAAAACCACTTTTTTTTATTTTGAAAATCAATTTGTAACCAATTACGAAAGTTTTGTGAATCAATCGCCCAGTAATGTAACTATTGAAGCGATGGAAGATGTCCAATTGTTGACTTTTAATAAAGAAACTCTTGATAGATTGTATCGCTTATATCCCGTTTTTGAAACGTTTGGTCGCTTGATAGCCGAAAATGTATATATCTGTGCCATGCATCGACTCAACACCTTCCTCTTGAATACACCCGAACAACGTTACCTCCATTTTTTAAAAAGTGACGACAGTAAAATTATTCTCGAAAATGTTCCTCAACATTATATTGCTTCTTACCTCGGCATCACCCCAGTTTCCTTAAGTCGTATTCGAAACAGAATTACCCGTTCTGTGGACTCTAAGGTGAAAGATGTTAGATTAAAGATGTAAGATTAAAGATGTAAGATTAAAGATGTAAGATTAAAGATATTGGCAAGTCCAATCTCACACATCTAACGTCTTACATCTTTAATTCAATTTATTATCTTATGTTATCGTTTTGAACCATTTATCAGTCCCAACTTTGTGTCATTAATTTAAAAATAGATTTTGAAACAATTTAAAAATATAAGATAATGCACACCATTTTAGGAATCAACGGAAACATTGGCAAATTACTGGCTCATGAATTAGTGAGTAAAGGATATAAAGTAAGAGGTATCAGTCGAAAACCGCAGCCAAACGGCACTTGGGAAAATGTTGCAGCAGATGTATTGGATGCAGAGAGTTTAAAAAATGCGGTGGCTGGTTCAGAAGTTGTTTATCTTTTAGTCGGCTTGGAGTACAACATTAAAGTATGGAAACGTGATTGGGTTCGTTTGATGCAAAATACTATTGATGCTTGCGTTGCATCCAACGCAAAACTGGTTTTTGTGGATAATGTGTATATGTATGGTCAGGTGACGGGTGCGATGACTGAACAGGCACCCACAAATCCATGTAGTGAGAAAGGTAAAGTTCGGGCGGAGGTTGCTCAACTTTTAATGAGTGCTTTTGAGCATAAAATACTGAGGGGGTGTATCGCCAGAGCAGCCGATTTTTACGGACCAGATTGTAGCACAAGTATGATTTCTCAAACAGTTTTTATGAATATGGCAAAAGGTAAATCGGCTCAATGGATGGGCAATCCCGACGTAAAACATTCTTTTACTTACACACTCGATATTGCAAAAGCCCTTTTAATCATGGGTACTGATTCAAGAGCGGATAATCAAGTGTGGCATTTGCCTACCGCTAAAAATGCTTTGACGGGTCGTGAAATTGTAGAGAAAACGGCTATTTTAACGGGTAAAAAGCCTAAATTAATGGCTTTGGGTGGTTTTATGTTGAGTGTTTTAGGTTTGTTTATACCTACTTTAAAAGAAATGAAAGAGATGATGTATCAATACAATTTTGAATACGAATTCAATTCCGATAAATTTGAAAAAACATTTAATTTCAAACCAACGAGTTATGAGGAGGGGTTGAAGGCTTGTGTTGATTTTTATTTTAAAAAATAGGGCATTAGTATTGAATAATGAGTAGTTAGTACTGGGTATCAAGACTTTATCATTATCTTTATACTCAATACTAACTACTCTATAGTCAATATTATTTAACACTTTTCCAATTATTATTCTCCCGATTTACATCAGCCATTCTGTTGCTTGGATCAATTTCTATTTTAGCAATTTTACTTCTATCGGAATTGATATCAAAATCATAACTGCCATTCACCCATTGCCAACGCGGCAAAACAGTGCGTTTTTGGTTAGGATTTTCATTGGGTTTTTCACCCCTCAGTATATCGGGAGAATAATAATTGGAAAAGTGTAAAATAGTATTGAGAATTGAGTATTGAGTATCAAGACATCTGAATTTAGATTTCTTGATACTCAATTCTACGTTATTTAAAATAAAAATCAACACACGCTTTTAATCCCTCCTCATAACTTGTAGGTTTGAAATTATATGTTTTTTCAAATTTATCGGAGTTGAACTCGTATTCAAAATTGTATTGATACATCATCTCTTTCATCTCTTTTAAAATAGGTATAAATAAACCTAAAACACTCAACATAAAACCACCCAAAGCCATTA
>JANMYC010000345.1:0-1701 GCA_031381715.1 Saprospiraceae bacterium | reverse complement strand
TCACCACTCGTTTTTATGTCTTTTAATAATTGCGTTCCTTCACTGGTGCCGTCAGACATCCATAATTCATTGCCTTTCGCATGTCTGCCATTGAACAGCATTTTATCTCCCAGTACCATAAAGCTTCCGCTTGTTGCAACTTGATAACCTAAATAAGGGCTTACGCCTCTTAAAACGTACAAAGAATCATTTTCATAAACCCATATTTTTTTACCGTATTGTCTTTGTAAATCGTCGTGCACCATGAATAATTTTTTACCAATGACTGCTTTAAAAGGTTGGTCATTCGCTTGATAAAAAGCGTCTTTTACAAAGAGTTTTGTGCCATTGGTTGTGCCATCGCTCTCGTATAAATCCAAACCATTATTATCGACATTAACTGAAAAAAATAATTTATTATCGCAGACCGTAATATCTTTGGGTGTACTAGATGCGTAAGGGAAATTCGTATTGATGTCTTTTACTAAGTCAATGCTTAAGCGTGGAAATGGTTTGATATTGATATTTTTTATTATTTCGCAACCCAAGGAATCCTTAACTTTCAGAGTATGCTCTCCCAGAGGAATTTGTAGAAACTCTTTGGTTGCTGTAAAATTTTCAGTATTAAATGATAAAATATGGGGTAATTTACCACCTGCTGAGCTGATTTTAATATCATTTCTTTTATCGTGCAAACTGCGGGTTACTTCATATACAATACTGAGGGGTGTCCTTTTATAGAGAGAAGAATCTGTATTGAAAATACACCCTCGACTATCTTTCACTGAAATACGATGAAGATCAGCCGTTGTTTTTAAAATGGAATCCGTTATAAATGGTTGATTATCAATACTATATTGATACGGTGCTCGCCCATTTACAGGAAAGAGTTTAACAAAAGCAGAATCATAAGCACAATTATTGACAAAGTTCGTTGTCATACTCATTGCTTTGGGCAGTGTGATGGTGTAGTCAAGATTGGTTTGGCAACCTTTTGAATCGGTCACTATAATGCTTTGTTTTCCAGGCGGAACATTCTTGAACACCCCCTCAGTATTTTGAGCAAAATTGACTATCTGATATTGATAAGGCGGATACCCGCCCGTAACCGCAATTTTGAGTGAATCAGCTACACAATCAGTACCCACCACCGAAATACTGGCAAGGATTGAATCTTTAAGAATAGGTATTTTTAAAGTATCTATTATACGAGTACCTGCTCCATCTGAAATGGTCAGTAAATAGGTTCCACCTTTGATGTTTTTGAAAATACTATCAGATTGTTCCGCTAAATTATCCAATTTAAACTGAAAAGGCTTTACACCGTTGAGCATTTTAATACTCAAATCACCTGTAGAATCAGTGCATGATTTCCGAATAAAAGTGCTGGTATATTGTAATTTTATGGTATCAGAAATGGCGAAAATGTGGTGCCATGTACTGTTAGTAGTCAAGCCTACATAATATTTTCCATTATAAACGACTCCATTACTGTTTTTATAAATTAGTGAACTTTTATCGGGGAATGAGTAAGTTTCTCTGGTGCCATTGGTAGTGCCATCCGTTTCCCAAAAATTAATATGATTGTAGAACGTATTAGAGCCTCCAAAATATGCAAACCCAGTAGCGAAATAGGCTTTCCTACCAAATGTATAAAAGGACTCACCAGGGAATTCGTAAGATGTAATGTTTAAATCAGAACGCAAACTTTTGGTGCCCTCT
>JANMYC010000900.1:0-17078 GCA_031381715.1 Saprospiraceae bacterium | reverse complement strand
AGGGGTCTCTTTTTTCAATAAATCACCAAAAAAAAGCGTGATTTTCAAGGCATTGTACCACAAAGCATTGACTTCTACGGGGCAACCATGACGAGGTGTTACCACATAATCACCCACTCGGGCATCCATCCAAGTCAACTGGGCGATGCCTTCCCCACCTGACAATAGCCCGTCTTCGGTTGTGTGAATATTATAATGCGTCCCCTTGATATGCGCATCTAAAATCTCTGTTAATTGATTGAAATGTTGCTCAATAAACGCCGTATCGTTGAACTTTTGATGGTATTCGTACAAAGCCACGAACAGCCATAAAGTCGCATCAATGGTGTTGTATTCCACAGGATCTTGACTGTTATCGGGAAAGCGATTGGGCAGAACACCATTATCTAAATACTTGAAAAAAGTTGACAAGATGTCTTGAGCCTTTTGCTGATGTCCTAAGGTGATACACAAACCCCGCAAGGCAATCATCGTATCACGTCCCCAATCCGTAAACCAATGATACCCCGCAATGATTGTAGCGCTATCCGTTGATTTGCGTTGCACCACAAATTGGTCGGCTGATACCACTAAATCTTTTAAAAAAGCGTCATTCTGGGTTAATTGCAACGTTTTGATGCGGGCTATTTCTTGATCACGTGAAGCGGCTGCCCAAGCGCAGGCATCATTTTCGATAGTTGAAAATGTTAAAAAACATTCTTCACCCGCTTCCAAATCTACTTTCAAATAGCCTACGGAGTAAGCATCTTCTTGAAAATCAAGACCCCGTTCTTGTTCGTGGAAATAAGTAAATTTTTTATACCAATCCCTATTGGCCTTAAAAATACCTTTTGAAAACTGAAAAAATAAAGGTTCAGCACCATAATGAGCATAAATTTTAAGTTGATTGGCAGTTTGTTCAGTATAAAAATTGGACTCGTCGTTTTGATGAAAAAGGCTATGATAATCCCGATGTACCAATAAAGGATTTAGACTCAAAGTAATGGGCACATCGCTGGTATTTTGATAAGAAACAACCGTCGTATTCGCTCCTTGTACCATAAAAAGCGTTTTCACGATACTGTATTTATCCATTTGAAATGTCCAACGAGGTATCTGTAATCGTTCAAAAGTGGTTAAATACTCACATCCTTTTGGGTGTACAACGTCCCCATATTGATTGGTTGAGAACTCAAATTGCTTATCTTCTACTGAAAGCGTTTCTTCGATTTTAGATACCAAAACACGGCGGTCAGTTGGTGGGTTAAAGGTAGCAACCAAAAGTCCATGATACCGACGGGTATTTGCTTGAGAGACACTACTGCTTGCATAACCGCCTAACCCGTTAGTCACGAGCCATTCGCTGCGTTTAATATCTTCGAATTGAGCATATTTATATTGTAGCATAGAATTGTTTTTTAAATTTGATTTTATTATTGGTTAAGACTGGGGTTACCCCCTCAGTATTTTGAGCACTTTAGCTCTATTTTTTCTTTCTATCTATAAATCTGCTCAATTAATTCAGCCACTACACCTGTCCAGCCCGTTTGATGCGAAGCCCCGACACCACGACCTGTATCGCCGTGAAAATACTCGTAGAACAAAACCAAGTCTTTGAAATGCGGGTCACTTTGATAAATCGGGTCGAGCGCGTGAATCGGTCTTGAACCATCTTCTTTTTGTTGAAAATTAGAAACCAAACGCTTCGATAATTCATCGGCTATTTCATTAAGGTTCATAAAATTGCCGCTTCCAGTTGGGCATTCTACTTGGAATTCATTGCCATAATGCGTATAATATTTTCGCAAAGACTGCACTAAAAGATAATTCATCGGCATCCAAATGGGCCCTCGCCAATTGGAATTGCCGCCAAAAAGCCCCGTTGTGGACTCACCTGGTTCATAACTTAACCCGAAATAATTGCCTTCAATCTCGACGTGATAACCGTGTTCATGTCTTTTTGAAATACTCCGTATTCCACCTGAGCCGAGGAATTCGCTTTCATCCAACATAGCTTGCAATAAGCGATGCAAACGCTCTATTGGAATGAGGGAGAACAAAATACAAGGGTCATCCACATCATCAACCGTTTGATAATTCACAATTTTTGACCTATATTCGGTAAACCATTTGACCCGACGGATAAAATCATCTGCGTTAGATAACTTACTGATATCAAGTGGCAATACGGCAAACATGGTTGAAAGACCCACCAAAGACCGCACTTTTAAAGGCACATAATGATTATTAGGCAAAGCCAAAACGTCGTAGAAAAAGCCTTCTTGTTCGTCCCATGCACCTGTCCAATCATAGCCAATTCGGTTGAGTGATTCAGCGATATAGACAAAATGCTCAAAGAATTTGGTTGCCATTTCTTCGTAAGCGGCATCGTGTTGCGTTAATTCCAAAGCCATTTCAAGCATATTGAGGCAATACATACCCATCCATGCCGTTCCATCGGCTTGTTCCAAATGACCGCCGCCCGGGATGGCTGCACTTCTATCAAAAACCCCAATATTATCCAAACCTAAAAAGCCGCCTTCAAAAACGTTTTTACCCGCCGCATCTTTACGATTGACCCACCATGTGAAATTTAAAGTTAATTTGTGAAAAGCTTTTTTCAAAAAAGTAATGTCTCCAACACCTTTTTTATCCTTTTCAATATTGTAAACTTGCAAGCATGACCAAGCATGAACAGGCGGATTAACATCGCCAAAAGCCCATTCGTAAGCTGGGATTTGCCCATTCGGGTGCATATACCACTCACGCAAGAAGAGTAATAATTGATTTTTAGCAAATTCCGCATCTACCATTGATAAGGGTACGCAATGAAAAGCCAAATCCCAAGCCGCATACCACGGGTATTCCCATTTATCGGGCATCGAAATAATATCTTCATTATTCAAGGATTCCCAACTACTGTTGCGCCCATTTTTGCGCCCAGCAGGCGGGGCAGGTTGCCCTTTGTCGCCATTTAACCATAAAGGAATATCAATATTATAATACTGTTTTGACCACAACATACCCGCAAAGGCTTGCCTTTGAATATTGGCGACATCAGCCGTTGCGTTTTTAGGCAATAAGTCTTTGTAAAAAGCGTCTGCTTCGGCTTTGCGTTTTTCAAAAACAGTATTAAACGTTTTACCGAAAGGAGACCCCTCAGTATTTTGAGTTAAACGCAGTTCAATTATGGCTGAGCCTTCTGCGGCAATATTTAAAGTATAAACAGGGGCAAATTTTGTCCCTGAATGATTCTCTTTAAAAGGTTCTAAATCGTTGTTAATGATAGCATTGTGGAACGCATCTTTTACAAAAGGGCTATTGTTAGGTATATTATACAACCGCTCGGTATTGGTTTCATTTTCAGTAAAAAGAACATTTTGAGGTGTTTGAAAATAAAAATGATAATCGCCCAATGTCTCATGCGTTGCCTTTACCAAACCTGCATTTTTATGGTCTTGCAAAGCGATAGAAGGTTTATTTTCCAACCCAAACGACCATAGATTGCGAAACCAAAGCGTTGGCAATACAGTTATATCGGCTGCTTCACTTGCCCGATTGTGAATGGTGATGCGGATTAAAATATCTTCATCCGTATTTTTAGCATATTCAGTCACCACATCGAAATAGCGGTTTTCATTGAAAATACCCGTATCCAATAATTCATATTCCGTTTCGTGCTTGCTGCGGTAACGATTGGTTTGCACCAAATCGCCGTAAGGAAATGCCGCTTGGGGGTATTTATAAAGGTGTTTCATGTAAGAATGGGTCGGCGTACTATCCAGATAATAGTACAATTCCTTCACATCTTCGCCATGATTGCCTTCGGGCCCATTGAGTCCAAACATCCGTTCTTTGAGAATCGAATCTTTGCCATTCCACAAAGCCAAGGCAAAACACAAGCGTTGTTTGTCATCTGAAATACCTGCCAAACCATCTTCGCCCCAGCGATACACCTTCGAACGAGCATGGTCGTGCGGGAAAAAATCCCATGCTTCGCCATGTTCACTATAATCTTCTCGAACTGTGCCCCATTGTCTTTCTGATAAATAAGGTCCCCATTTGAGGGTTTTATTTTGGTCTTCCATATTTTTAGTTTGATTAAAACGTATTGTTCAATGATTTTACTGAGGGGGGGGCGATTTGGGATTTCAGATTTGGGATTTCGGTTGCATACTGCCGAAATCCGACATCCCCAATCCGAAATGGCTCAGCCATTGTCTTCAAAACCTGGATACAATGCCATACCACCATCAACCACAATCGTTTGACCTTGAATATAATCCGCTTCATCTGATGCCAACCAAGCGGCAACAGCTCCGATATCGGATGTTTCGCCAATTCGTTTGTAAGGGATAAGTCTTAAAAGATTGTCAAGCGCCTGAGGTGTTTCCCATGCACCTTTATTAATAGGTGTCCGAATAGCACCCGGTGCAATGCTGTTAACACGGATTTTAAAACCACCCAATTCTTGCGCAATGGATTTCATCAACAACATCACACCGCCTTTTGAAGCCGCATAATTGGAGTGACCCGCCCATGGAATAAACTCATGCACCGAACTCATGCAAATAATTTTGCCGACGGATTGCGACACTTCGGGACGTGGACCGCGTCTCAAAAACTCGCGTGCTGCTTCTCTTGCGCACAAGAATTGACCCGTCAAATTGACATCTAACACAAATTGCCAATCAGATAAAGACATATCCACGAATTTCGAGTCTTTTTGCAAACCCGCGTTGTTGATAAGAATGTCCACCGTGCCGAAAGTCTTAATCGTTTCATCGAATAAAGCTTTTACTTGGTCTTCCTTGCTGATGTCAGCTTTGAAAATAATGGCTTGTCCGCCATTTTCTTTGATAGTTGCCGCCGCTTCTTCTGCGCCCGTTGGATTACCAACGTAATTGATGACAACTTGTGCGCCTTCTTTGCCCATCGAAATGGCACAGGCTTTTCCGATGCCTGAACTCGCTCCAGTAACGATAGCGATTTGTCCGCTTAACCGTTGATTTGGTTTTTGATACATTTTATCTTGATTTTTAAAATTTTTAAAAACAGGTTTAAATAAAATAAAAGGTGTATTTATTGTTTTTACTTAAAATCATATTACTCACATAATAAAACTACATGCCCATCTGGGTCAGTCACCACTAATCCTTTTGTCGCTTTTATGCCCAAATTACTGAGGGGTATTATTCCCTGTGACACAATGGCATAACCATAGTCAATCAACCGTTCATAAAGCACAGTAAGATTATTGACTTGAATAATGGTGTGCCAGTGGACTAAATCATTGGCTTTTGTGGTCGCAGGGTATTGTCTGCCACCCAAAGGCGCGATATAATCTAACAACTCAACACCGATGCCTTGCCCCGTTGTCAATCCCGTTATTTGAAGATGTGCGCCGAATACTTGGTTTAGATGCTCTTGTTCAGAGCCGTAATTTTCACTTGCTCCACCGACTTTCAAACCCAAAATATCTTTATAAAACTTTAAAGAAGTAGTTGTTATATCGCTGCCGATTGCCGTGTGGTCAATCCCCAAAAACACTTTATCGGTTGGCTTTTGCCACTTAGGATTGCCTTTGTCTTTTGGAAAATAAATAATTTCAAGGTTGTGTCCATCGGGGTCTTGAAAGTAAAAAGCCTTGATACCTGCCGCAGCTGTAATATAATTTGGCAATGTTTGAGGGCTTGATGACACGTGAACGACTTGATTTTCACGCAATATTTTATAAGCGGCATCCATATCGCTCACCACAATTGCGATGTGCTGAAACCATAAATCATTGCTTTTTGAATCGGTTGGAATTTTAGCCCCATTTTCAGGTTCTATAAAATCCATCAACTCAAAACTTTCTTCGCCTAATTCTAAAGTAGCAATTCGAGCCGTTGTCTGCGGATTATTGACATTGAACAATTTAGCCAAAGTCGCATGATTGACCTCTCTAATGCCAACCAATTCAAACGGCAATACTTTAGTATAAAACGGCAATATTTTATCCAAATCCGAGACAGTAACAACTGGATTGAGTACCCGTTGAGCCGTTTGCGCTTGCGTGAAAAATGACAGACTACTTAAAAATATTAAGAGTATAGTTTTCATTAAAATCAATTGTTTAAAGTATTGATTATTAGTTTTTTATAAAAAATATGGTGCGTATCGCTCCATCAAGCCAAAGGCATGACTGAGGGGTGTTCAATGTCGGATTTCAGATTTCGGATTTCGACAGCGTTCAACCGAAATCCGAGACCCTCAATCCGAAATCAAAAAACCACCTTTTTTACCTCAATCCGTTGATTATATAAAAAGCATTTTACGGCGTACATACCTTTCCAATGTGGTTGAATATTTAAAGTATTGCCATCATAATTATCAATTTTAGCAATAACTTTTCCGTAATTATTCAGCAATTCAGCTTTGATAAAAGGTAGTTGAATCTGTAAAATTTTCTTTTTAGGGTTATAATCAATTGCTTTTTCATCTTCCATCAAAGGCAATTGTTCACTTTGCAACCAACGCAGGGCTTTTCCCAATTCACGCCCCCAAAAACTTTCAGTGTGCGTACCATCTTGATAAAAGTCGAGGTGAATTTTATGTTCGTAATAACCATTGTCCGCCAGCGTATTGTATAGCGCAAATAAATCGGGCAACATTTCATCACTCTCTTTTTCACCACCTAACAAGACCATTTTATGCACATAATTGTAAGAACTCGAAGCCGCCAAAGCGTATATATCATCACTCCACCAAAGCGAAGGACTAAAAGCCGCCACTTTTCCAAAGACTCCACCATGTTTCAAAGCCGCATAAATCGAAATCAAACCACCCATCGAACTACCAATCATCAGCGTGTTTTGAGCGTCAGGTAGCGTTCTGAAATGCGCATCCACTTGCGGTTTTAAGGTTTCAACTATAAAATCCAAATAAGCTGCGCCTTCACCACCACCATGATTTGGATTTTTAAAAGGCGCATATTCATTCAATCTGTTTTCCTCACCATGTTCAATGCCTATTACAATGCAACCCCAATTCGTTTCTTCAAAAAGCTGATTCAGTGTGCGTCCCACTTCCCATTTTTGATAAGGCGAAGCGGCTTCACCAAATAAATTTTGGGCATCGTGCATGTACAAAACTGGATAATTGCGCTCACTTTGCCCATAATCAGGCGGCAAATACACCCAAATACGGCGGTGGCGATTGAGCTGCGGCATGTACATAGCCTCTTGCCAAACACTTACGGACACATGATTGAGGGCTTCAGCCACTTGTTGAATACGGTCTTTCCAATTTTCAACTTGTGTAAAAAGCTTATCTTTTGAGCGTTGTCTCTGCCAAATTCGGTTATCCATTAACTGCCCATTGCGCATCACTTCTTCGGTATCCCAAGAGCCTTTTGTGAGTTTGAAATGTAAATCATCAAAATCCCCTTTGATGAGTAATTTGTGATACCCATCCGTTTTATCATATTGAAAAGCAAAATCAGGTGAATCAGGTTGCCAATCGTTTATATCAGCCGTTAAGAAAATAGCAGTTGTACCCAACGGTGCTTTCACCCAAATATCCAATTGTTGATTTGACATGATTTTATGATTAAGTTATTGGGCTAAATTATTCGAGATTTTCTTTTCAAGTCGGCTCTTAAAATTTAAGAAAATTCTGCGCGCTGCTCCGTATTTTCTTAAATTTTAAGCCCGACAGAAAATCTCGATTAATTTTATACGCCTACTTAAATATTGGGTAAAACATTATTCAACAAATACTCTCCAACTCTCAATGCATTAGCCACCGTTGTCAAAGAGGGATTGTAAGCACCCGACGATGGAAAAAAACTACCGTCTACGACATACAAATTACTCAATTCATGCGCCTTACAATTAATATCCAATACAGATGTTTCCGGGTCTTTGCCAAAGCATAATGTGCCACATTGATGCGATACACCGCTCACCCCCAAGTCATAACCCGCCCAATACACTTCTTTAAAATCGGGGTCTAATTCACCCAATTTCACAAAAAGCTCTTTTAATTTCACTTTTAAAGCCTCAAAAGCCGCCACGTTGTTTTTTTCACGATGATAAATCAATTGAATATCACCGTCAGGCGTTAAAGTGACACGGTTATCATGTTGAGGCAAATCTTCCGCCGTCAACCAAAAATCAATACTGTGTGATGAAAACCAAGCCGCATCTTTGTCTGGAAAGAATTGTGCGCCCAAACCAACGACTGTATCAGCATCGTTTTTACCCATCAACTGAATTTCACCTAAGGGTTTTTCATTCTTTTCACTCGGTAAATAATAATCACCGATACAGAAATACTTTTGAAAAAATGACGTATTCAATTTGTTGGGCGTGTAAGCAATCAAGCATCCATTAATATGTGTCATATAATTGCGACCCACTAAATCATTGCTGTTGGATAAGCCATTCGGATGTTGTCCATTGGCAGAACGCAACAATAACGCCGCTGAGTTAACTGCCCCGGCTGCTAAAATCACGATTTTGCCCTTGTATGTTTCTTGAACGCCGTTGCGTTCTACGTATATTGTTTGAATAGATTTACCCGTTTCATCGGTATCTAATTTATACACCAATGCCTGTGTTAATAATGTTACATTGGGATATTTCAAAGCTGCTCTTACACCTACAACATGGGCATCAGCTTTGGCTTCAGTGGGGTCTGGAAAACCATCAAAACAGCCCAAAATGGTCGGCGCATCTGGTTTTTCAGGCGTATCTTCTGCCAAACGAACTGCCATCGGAATTGGATAAGGTTTCAAACCTGTTGCCTTTACTTTATCAAATAACTCTTGCGTAAATGGCTCAACTGGAATGCTGCCGAATGGATAAGGCTCAGAAGCGGTCGGCTCGGTCGGGTCGCTTCCCCGCACACCATGTACGCTCATCAGCTTTTCAGCTTGTGTATAATAAGGCTCAAAAGTGTCGTAAGATAAATCCCAAGCAGGTGAAGTTCCCACAAAATGCTCAAATGCTTTAAAATCATTTTCACGCAAGCGAAAACTGGCTGCGCCGTACATTTTGCTGTTACCGCCCACTACATAATGGGTGAAAGGGTGAAAAGGCTCCATATCTTTATCATACCACACTTCTTTAGTGCGGTATCTGCCTTTGACAAAGACTTCGACCTCATCCCAATTTTCTTTTTCTTTTGGAATAAACCCGCCACGCTCTAAAATCAATATTTTTTTACCCGATGCAGCTAATTGTTGGGCAATAGTTCCCCCACCCGACCCAGTGCCAATGATGACAATGTCGTATTCTGAATGATTCATAATCATAGATTTTTAAGGATGTAAATTATTACTGATTGGAATTTTGAATACCCCCTCAGTCATGCTTCAGCTTGATGGAGCGAAACGCACCATATTTCATTGGTTTATCGCTTTTTTTTCACAAAATATATTGTTAAAAAAATTTCTTCCAGTTAGTATCTGCCTTGTTTTTCAAATTAGATTCGTCTTGATTCCACGTTTTAAGGGTATTATTAAAATAGGCATTGTAAAACAAATACAACTTTCCGCCAACGATTTTAAATGTCGAAGGGTCTATTTCCACTTTTTCGCCTTTCGCTCCCATCGCGTAGGCACACCAACCGCCATACTGTGGCTCATAAGCCGCCGTATTTTTAGCAAAAGCATCTTTATTTTCTGCTGATGAACAGTAATAAATAACCCCATCAACATTAACTGAAAACTCTTTTTTACCTTTTATAGCTTTACCTTGTTTGAAATAGGCAACAGGGTCATATCCTTGAATGGCTAAACTACTTGAAAGATTGAAAGTCGCTGTGCGCTTTTTCCAATTTGATTGAGCAGAACTGACGCCTATTGTAAGACATACAAAGAGTGATAGAAACACGATTTTTTTCATTTTTAAAAATTAAAGTTGAGTGATATACATACGTATACGTTATGTGTACTTACACTTAAGCATACAAGTCTCTTATTGGAAATTAAATTTATTCAGACATATGTAACCAAATATAAAGTGTTTACATATGAATTTGAGTAGGTTTTAATTTGATAGTGAGCTGCTGCTCACTAAAATATTGGATTGGAGAATAATTCATTAAGCAACGAATAAAAAATAAATTCACGATTCGAAGTTTCCCCTTACTTAAATTTCCGCTAACTTATTTTTGTATGCGCCACTTAAATTTTAAACAATGATTTATATAATTCTGAAAGAATTTAGAACCTCACTTTTTAATTTATCGCGTTCTCTGGTGACATGTTTTAATTCCTTACGTACATCTCTGAGTTCCTGAACTAATGACATAGATCTAGTATTTGTAACAGATATAAATCTGCTTCTTGTCTGTTGTATATGTACAACGCTCATTGATTGTTCAATCCGAATATTTGATTTCTCGTTCATTTTGTATGATTTTTTAATGGTAATTTGGTTAATAAAATCTTTTCTTTTTTAATGATGATACAAAGGTAAGATTACATTATAACGAAAAAATCACAGAGAAAAAAAGTAAAAAACCATAAAAAAAGTAAAATTGGTATTAAACCTCAATTATAAACTTTTTACTCAATAGGCAAGGACTTTCTCAATTTAAATTATTATTAATTCATTGCAATTACACCAATAAATGATAATAAAAACCCCAAATTGGTATATTAATGCACTTCTCGAGAATAAATTAATGATGTATTTCTTGATGTTATTTTATATATTCTTGTACCACAAATTAAACAAAGATTTAGTGAAGCTTTATATACAGAGCACTCAGAAAGGTGATGATTGACTAAATAGGTGACAAACAACAGTTTTAAAATTGAAACCTAAAAGCCGATAAGAGAAAACTATCTACCTTTGTAGAATAAACCTCTATACAAAAAATGAGCAAAGGTGACGACTGCCCAAATCGTTGATGAATGACAGAGGTTCGCGGTTAAAGCACCAAAGACTTTTAATTAGCTTGCAGCCGTGTGATAATTCTGTGAAACTTAGATGGGATATTTGTAAAATAAATAGCAAATTATTAAGCTAAATATTTTCAGCAATGAGACAATTATTCCAAATCTTTACTCTTTTCATAGCCCTTTTACTCAACAGCTGTGTCGGAACAGACTTGATTGATGACCCTATCATTGGTGAAAAAATCAGGCTCTCACCCCGTATTGACTCGCTGACTGTAGGACAAGAGCAGTTGTTTTCAATAAAATTCACGAATAAATATGGTGTAGAAGAGTCCGCTAAAAACATCGTGTTTCGCAGCAGTGACCCTTCTAAACTTTCGGTGGATGCCACAGGCAAAGCCAAAGCCATTGCCTATGGTAAAACGACTATTTATGTAACTAACGGCGTTGCTATCGACTCATTGGTACTCAATAAACAAAGTGATATAATTGTCAAAAACAATTCAAATGATACAACTTATATTAAAAGAAGCACATTCAAACGCTTCGATAACTCTCACGATGCCAAAGGCGGTGTGCGTATCCATACCGTAAAAGGCGTTACCCAAATCATCACAGAAGCCGATTTTAGTACCTCGGCGGGTCCCAGTCTTTACCTTTTATTGACCAATCACTTGGATGGTCGCTACACTGTAACCCCGGGCAGCCAAGCCATCAATGCTGTCAGTGCTCAAGTGACGCCCAATAAATTAAGCGCATTTTCGGGTATTCAGACGTGGACGGTTTCACCGAATATCAACCCTAAAGACTACAAATACATTGTTTTGTATTGCACGCTGGGCTTTGTTTTCGGATCAGCTGACATACAACAATAAACCTTTTTAAAAGGCAAATACGGGTTTGTTTTCAAATAATGTTGAATATATGGGTGTGGGACCCGAATTTCTATATTACGCCAATGTTAAAAAATCCATAAGCATTTCGGCTCGTATTGCGGGTGCTTTTAAAGGACAAAATGTATTGGCTGCACCGTCCATGTCTGTGGGTGTTTTTGCAGAGTTTTAAATCCTATATTATTATTTCACAATTTTTACGCTTGCGAAGAACAATGAATAATCTAATTTCAAATATAAGAGAAACCTTGAACGAACTCAACAGCGTAATTACGGTCATGGGTGATGCGCAATTCAGCAAACCCTTAGCGATATTTTCGGGCTCAAGTATTGGTATGCACGCCCGACACATCATTGAGTTTTATCAATGCTTATTGTCGCAAAGCGACACTGGACAGGTAGTTAATTACGATAAGCGTGACCGTGACCTTTTGCTGCAAACCAACCTTGAATATTTTGAAAATACTATTAATATTTTAATTAAAAAGCTGGAAGCTTTGGATAAAAAAAAGTTGGATGCCCCCCTCAGTATAACCAACGATTGTGAGCAAGGCAACGCTGATATCATCGGCAGCAACCTTGCTCGTGAGCTGCATTACAACCTCGAACACACAATTCACCATGCCGCTTTTATTAAAATAGGGGTATTGAGCCTAATGCCGGATGTCGAATTGCCAAAAACATTTGGTATTGCACCATCAACTCTACGCTATCAAAAACAAGCATAAAATAGCTTTTAAAATGTGTACACTTAGTTTTTATCCAAAGCCCGATAGTGACGGTTTCATTTTAACTTTCAGTCGAGATGAAATGCCTAATCGGTCAACTGTTGAAATTGTGAATGATGCAAAACGAGGGCTTATTTATCCCAAAGATGCCTTGCATGGAGGCACTTGGTTTGCTATTGACCAAACCAATGGGCGTTTCACTTGCCTTCTGAATGGGGCTTTTGAAATACATAAAAGGCAATTGCCTTATCGAAAAAGTAGAGGTTTGGTATTATTAGACAGTTTTGACTATTTGGATATTGAGGATTTTTGGAATAGGTACAATTTCACCAATATCGAGCCTTTTACAATTATTTCAGGTGAGAACAACTACTTTTGGGAGCTTCGGTGGGATGGCAATGAACGCCACTCACGACAACTAAACAATATGAAATCTGAAATTTGGTCAAGCTGTACGCTTTATAATCAAAAGGTGAGGAGTGCAAGAGAGGATTGGTTTTCAGATTTTTTAAAAAGTAAAAAAGGGTTTTTAGATGCAGATAACCTTCAACGGTTTCATCAAACGCCTCACACAGAAGAGCCTGAGAATGGTATTTTAATGCACCGCCCTTTCGGTCCAGAAACGGTTTCGATAACACAGCTAAATTATCTTTTTTCGTCACAAATAATTGATTTTGAATACTATGAACTCGGAGAGCATATCATCAGTAAGTACCAATTTTCCTACGGAAAACGGCTCATGGCTATCTAAAACAGCCTCAAATTTAAGTTTAAATTTGCGCATTTATAAAATACTATCGCAAAAAAAATGGTTCATCCGTTTGACAAATAAAGAGTATTGGAGTGCCAATATCTATACCGTTCCGATAATTTTTTACGGTACTTATCTGGCAGCAAAAGCACGCTCGACGATGTTTTTCACCACAGCTAATCCTGCTATACCTACTGGAGGTATGGTTGGAGAAAATAAGGCGGACATCAGCAGTTGGATACCCCCTCAGTATCGCCCTAAAAATGCGTTAATTCAGCTTAATCAAACGATAGAAGATATACAATCCATCATTGAAAAAGCAGGTATGCAATTTCCGCTCGTGCTCAAACCCGTTGTGGGTTGCAGGGGCTTAATGGTTGAAAAAGTAAATTCCTTGGAAGAAGCCAATGAGCATATCCTGCGTTTCCCCACTGATTTTTTAATTGAAGAATTTATTACTTATCCCATAGAAGCGGCGGTTTTATATTGGAAAAACCCTGAAACGGGTAAAAGTGGCATCCAATCCGTAGCAGGTAAGGCTTTTTTAACCGTCGTTGGCGATGGTAAAATGTCGGTAAAATGTCTTTTACTGCAAGATTCAAGGGGCATTTTACAGATGGAAAGATTGGAAAAAGAGAAGCCCGAATTATTAAAATATATCCCTCAAGCGGGTGAAAAAGTATTGGTTGAACCCATTGGTAATCACTGCCGTGGCACAAAATTTTTAAATTACAATCATTTAATTACACCCGAAATGGTTGCTGCTTTTGATAAAATTCAATCGGATTTACCAGGTTGTTACGTTTTCCGATTGGATTTGAAGACCCCCTCAGTATCTGATCTTCAAGCGGGTCGCAATATCAAAATTTTAGAAATCAATGGCGTAGGCTCTGACCCTGCGCACATTTATGACCCGAATATTCCATTTTTTGAAATATGGGCAGCTTATCTCCGCCTATGGAAAAAGATATATGAAATTTCAACGGCTTTGCACCGTTCAGGCGTGCCTTATATGACAATAAAAGAGTATAAAAAGTTTGTGAAGGCTCAGAAAGATGTGGAGGCATTGGAAACGTTGGAGGCTTAATTTTAATTTTAAAATATTGATTAACGATGAGTTACAACGAAATATTGCATCATCTTTGGTTGGGTTTTACAAGCAGCTTTATCGGCACATTGCCGTTTGGAATGCTCAACTTGACGATACTACAATTGTCCCTTGCCAATAGGCAAAAGCAAGCGATAGCATTCAGTTTGGGTGCAACCGTAATCGAGTTCGCTCAAATTGGCTTGACTCTTTTGGGCATGAATGTGCTTTTGACGATACCGCAATTGAGCAATATTTTTTCAATTTTTTCAATTCCTGTTTTGATATATTTAGCCATTCAAAATCTAAAAAAAGGCTCTCATACTGAGGGGTCTAATCCCGAAACCTCGGGGGGGCAGTTGACAACCAAAAGCACATTTTATCAAGGCGTTGTTTTGGGTTTTGCAAACGTGATAGTCTATCCTTTTTGGCTTTTATGGGGTAATATATTTGTACAAAATGGTTGGTTATCCCCCACCCCATTGGCTTATTTTTACTTTTCATTGGCGGCCGCAATGGGCACATTTGGGGCGTTTTTATTTTTTATTTTATTAGGTAAAATACTTTGGAAACGCCTCACGAGTCTGCAAGGCATGATTGATAAATTGATTGCTTACACGTTTTTGGGATTTGCAGCTTTTCAATTTTATACCGTTTTAGTGAAAATTTAAAAAGGAAAGATAGAACAGCATTGTACATCGGCTTTTCGGCTTTTTTAAACCTAATATTAGCTCAGGTTTTACCTCAAAAAGAAATAACACCTGCTTTTATTGCCGCCCATTTCACCGGTAGTTTGCTTTTAATAAAAAAATGGACAGCACTTACAAACAACAAATTAGCGATGCTTTACTCTTTTATCCTGAGTTAAAAGGTATAAAATCAAGTTTAAAGTTAAAAAAGGGATTGTACCGCTTTCCGCAAGACCACGGGTGTGGGCAACGTTTCAAAACCAAAAAACCGAAAATATTTAATCGTTATCAGTTCAGCATCCATCAAGAAATTAGAACCGATATTGTTAAAAAATCTGTCTTTTAATGCCCAAGTGGGTGTTTTGGTGCATGAAATAAGCCATATTTCCGATTTTAATCAAAGATTCGGGCTTTATTTTGTCAAATTGCTTTTCATGCAATTCACTAAAAAAGCGATGGATATTTTTGAAAATAATACCGATAGAAGAACCATTGAACAGGGTTTGGGCTACCAATTATTGGCTTGGAGTACGGAAGTGAGGCATAATTTGAAGATTAAAGAATGGGGTGGTGCAGGTAAAAATGGTATCCAAGAACGGGAACGCTATATGAGCCCGAAGACGATAACGGGGCTTATAAATTATTGATTTTTATTATATTAATCGTGATTTTTTTGTGAGAATATAGCCCTTATTTTGCTTTAGTAAACAAATCAACGGTTCACTAAAGTCTAAAAAATTTTGACATGAAAAAATTAATCACTTTATCTATTCTCATCGTTCAAACGATTATCCTAAACGGTCAAGTGCCCAAATATGCCTTGATGGAGCACTTTACTAATACATTATGTGGCGTATGTGGCAGCGCAAACCCAGCATTTTATCAAAATATTAATATAAATGCTAACGCTAAGATTCATCATATATCTATCCATTCAAGTATTCCTTATCCGAATTGTGTTTTTTATCAAGCTAATAAAACGGAACAAGATAAGCGAGCCTCATTTTATAGTCTACCAGGAACACCTCGAGTAAGCATTAATGGGGCTTCTACCTTAAATACTTCCACTATTTCTTCCACAACAATTGATAACAACTATTGCAGCACTTGTAGCCCGCTTGAAGTAAAAGTAACGGAAACAAGTGGTACAAATAGAACAGCCGCCATTCAATTAAAATCTGTGGGTTCGATACCCTCGGAGACGTATCGTGTATATGTGGCTTTGGTTGAAAAAACGGTGAATTATAATGCGCCCAATTCTGAAACTGTTCATCACAATGTATTTAGGCGTTTTTTAACATCATCCAATGGTGATGCTGTAACACTTGCAGCACAAGGTAATTCTGTTAATCTCAATTATCCCTATACCGTAGATGCCGCTTGGGTGGCATCAGAAGTCTATGTCGTAGTTTGGGTTCAATCAGTGACTAATAATGCCGTACTTAATTCGGGAACAAGATTTGATGTGGCTCCTGCATTACCTTCTGTGGCGATTTCATCGAATGCCACAACTATTTGTGCAGGTACAAGTGTCACTTTTAACGCAACTCCTACCAATGGTGGCGCATCGCCCACGTATCAATGGAAAAAAAATGGCAACAATGTGGGTACTAACAGCATTTCTTATATTGATAATGCCCTTGTCAATGGTGATGTTGTTGCGTGTGTTATTACATCAACATCGTCTGCAACCTCGAATAGTATAACAGTTACAGTCAATCCAAGTGTGCCTCCCTCTGTATCTATCACTTCAACGGCTTCAAATATTTGTGCAGGTACAAGTACAAGCTTTACCGCTTCACCCACTAATGGTGGCACTACACCTTCATATCAATGGAAAAAGAATGGCAATAACGTTGGCGCTAACAGCATTTCATATACCGATAATACGCTTGAAAATAATGATGTCGTTACTTGTGTGTTAACATCAAATGCCAGTTGCGCTTCAACCACAACGGCAACATCTAATGGCGTGACGATAACAGTTAGCCAAAGATTGACCCCTTCAATTTCTATAAGCTCAACAGCTTTAAATATTTGTGCGGGTACAAGTACAA
>JANMYC010000168.1:0-13095 GCA_031381715.1 Saprospiraceae bacterium | reverse complement strand
AGGCATGAAAATGATGAATGCCATGATGGATATTAATGGCAATATGATGGATATGGGCATGAAGATGTCGACGCAAAAAATGGATATGAACAGTGTCATGTACCCTGAAATAACGGGCAATAAAATGTCGGGCATGAAAGGAATGAACCACGACAACATGAAAGGAATGAAGATGGACACAATGAAAATGAAGGATAAAGAAGTTAAGGGAATGGACAAAACGTCGGGCATGAATCACGGAAACAAACCGATGGAAAGTACCCCCTCAGTATCAAGCAACATAACAACTTTAAATTATGCAATGCTGCGGTCAACTCAAAAAACGACTTTACCCAATGCGCCCACTAAAGAAATACGTTTTGAATTAACGGGCAATATGAACCGCTACGTTTGGACGATGGACAATAAATCTATCTCCGAAACGGATAAAATACTGATAAAACAAGGCGAAAATGTTAGAATTATTCTTTACAATGGCTCCATGATGCGGCATCCCATGCACTTACATGGGCATTTTTTCCGCGTTTTGAACGGACAAGGCGACTACGCCCCGCTAAAACACAGCTTAGATATTATGCCAATGGAAACAGATACAATGGAATTTGCCGCAACCGAATCAGGTGATTGGTTTTTTCATTGTCATATTTTGTACCACATGGCGGCGGGTATGGGCAGGATATTTAGTTATGAAAACTCACCGCCAAATCCCGAAGTACCCGATGCTAAAGCGGCAATGCACATCATGCACAAGGCGCACAATCCGTATTACACAATGGCTGAAATAGGTTTAGAAAGCAACGGCAGCGATGGTCTTTTAAACCGTAGCAATGCCCGTTGGATTTTTCAAACGCTCTGGCATTTGGGTTTAAATGACCGAAAAGGTTATGAAAGTGAGACAACTTTTGGCAGATATATTGGCAAAATGCAATGGTTAATGCCTTATATTGGCTTTGATTATCATTACAAACAATACAATCCTTCGGAAGATAAAAATATACTCGGTAATGAGGATACCAATGTTTTTGGACAAAAAAGCAATAAAAACAACCGTAAAGCAGCCGTTTTGGGTTTCGCTTACACGTTGCCCCTGTTTCTAGTTGCCGATGCACGAGTGGACAGTGATGGCAAATTCCGCTTTCAATTGGGCAGAGAAGATATCGCTTTGACAAACCGATTGCGGTTGAATTTTATGCTCAATACCGACCGTGAGTACATGTTGGGTGGACGGTATATTTTGACAAAATACCTCTCTTTATCAAGTCATTATGACAGTGATATGGGTTTTGGCGGCGGCTTAACCATCATTTATTAGGGGCAGCGCACCCCTCTCAGTATAAATCAATTATCTACACATTATGAAAAACAATAGAACTATCGCATTATTAGGCGACAAAGCGGATTATTTATTAAGCCACACTTGTACGACCATTGATAAAAATACGATTCATCTGCCTTCGCCAAACCATGTTTCGGAAATATGGATGAATAGCAATCGCAACAACCCAGTACTTCGGAGTTTACAGACATTGTTGACTCATGGACGATTGGGCGGAACGGGTTATTGCAGCATTTTTCCCGTTGACCAAGGCATTGAACACAGTGCAGGTTCTGCCTTTGCGCCTAATCCAATTTATTTTGACCCTGAAAATATCATCAAACTCGCAATTGAAGGAGGCTGCAATGCTGTCGCTTCCACTTTTGGTGTTTTGGGCATTATGAGCCGTAAATATGCCCATAAAATCCCTTTTATTGTCAAAATCAATCACAACGAATTGCTTAGTATTCCCAATCGGCATGACCAAACACTGTTTGGAACGGTGAAAAATGCCTGGGATATGGGTGCGGTTGCCGTTGGTGCAACAATTTATTGGGGGAGTGCCGAAAGCAGCCGCCAACTGAAAGAAATTGCAGAAGCTTTTCAATTAGCCCATGAGTTGGGTATGGCGACTATTTTATGGTGCTATACTCGAAACAATGCTTTTAAGGTAGATGGTGTTGATTATCATACATCTGCCGACCTTACTGGGCAAGCTAATCATCTCGGCGTAACGATTCAAGCAGATATTATAAAACAAAAACTGCCGACCAATAATGGCGGTTATTTAGCAACAAAACAAGGCAAAACAAGTCCACTTGTTTATGAAAAACTTACATCCGAACATCCGATTGATTTGACGCGTTATCAAGTTTTAAACTGTTATAGTGGTCGTGTAGGTCTTATCAATAGCGGCGGCGAAAGTTTGGGAGAAAGCGATTTAAAAGAAGCTGTTATCACGGCTGTTATCAATAAACGGGCAGGTGGCATGGGTTTAATTCTCGGTAGAAAAGCATTTCAACGCCCTTTTACTGAGGGGGTCAACATGTTGCACGCTATTCAAGATGTGTATTTGGATAAGGAGATTACAATCGCATAAAACAAAATTATATGGAACATCAACACACCATTCAGAAATACACCTGCCCGATGCACCCGCAAATCATACGAGACGAACCGGGCAAATGTCCGTTGTGCGGTATGACTTTGGAACCGATGAAAATGACAACCGCCGATGCTCACGGCAAACACCTAAATCATACGGGCATGATTGCTGATTTTCAAAAACGGTTTTATGTGGTTTTAGCATTGACCGTCCCGATTATGTTGCTTTCGCCGATGATTCAACAGTTTATGGGCGTGAATTGGCAATTTCAGGGGTCATCATACCTACTTTTTGCTTTGTCAACGGTTGTTTACTTTTACGGTGGGATGCCGTTTTTAAAGGGATTGATAGACGAAATCAAAGCCAAAAACATCGGTATGATGTTTTTAATTGGCTTTGCCATAACTGTTGCCTACGTCTATAGTGTGGCGATTGTGTTTGGTTTAGAAGGCATGGATTTTTTTTGGGAATTGGCTACTTTAATTTTGATTATGCTTTTGGGGCATTGGATTGAAATGAAAGCAGTGGCGGGTGCGTCCCAAGAATTAGAATTATTGGTTCAACTCATGCCTGCCGAAGCGCACATGGTTATGCCTACGATGGTGCACGATGTAAGAACTGATACCTTGAAAGAAGGTGATATAATTTTAATAAAACCGGGTGAAAAAGTAGCAGCCGATGGCGTTATATTGGAAGGTCAAACCTATTTGAATGAAAGTATGTTGACGGGCGAATCAACACCCGTTCAAAAAATAAAAGGCAATAAAGTGATTGCGGGGTCAATTAACGGCAATGGTTCGATTAAAGTGACGGTTTCTCATGCGGCAAAAGATTCTTATTTGTCGCAAGTCATTAAGCTGGTGCAAGATGCTCAAAGTGCCAAATCCAATACCCAATTATTAGCCGATACTGCCGCTAAATGGTTGACTTTCATTGCTTTATTTACAGGCATTGCCACTTTTTTATATTGGTATTTGACGGGACAAACCTTGGCTTTTGCGATGGAACGCATGGTCACGGTCATTGTTATTTGTTGTCCGCACGCTTTGGGTTTGGCTGTGCCTTTGGTTGTTGCCAAATCAACCGCGTTGTCCGCACAAAGTGGTTTATTGATTAAAAATAGAACGGCTTTTGAAAATGCTCGGAAAATAACGACCATTGTTTTTGATAAAACAGGCACATTGACGGTTGGAAAATTTGAAGTATCGAACGTCATTTCTTTAAAAAAAGAGGTAAATACTGAGGGGGTCATTCGATTAGCCGTAGCATTGGAACAACAATCAGAACACCCGATTGCAACGGGTATTTTGCAAAAAGCAAAAGATTTGAATATTACGATTCCAGCAACAGAAAATTTTAATGCTATTACAGGTAAAGGTGTTGAAGCAACAGTAGAAGGTAAAAATATAATGGTCGTTAGTCCCAATTATTTAAAGGAAAACAATATCGCGTTGCCCTATGATTTTACGTCAAATGATACCGAAACCATTGTATTTTTGCTTATTGATAATGAATTAGCGGGATATATTGCTTTATCCGACAAGATTCGCCCTGAATCTGCCGAAGCGATTGCTACTTTAAAACAAAACAATATTAAATCTATTTTACTAACTGGCGATAACAGCAAAGTCGCAAAAAGTGTGAGTGATACATTGGGTATGGACAGCTTTATCGCCGAAGTTTTGCCGCATCAAAAATTAGAAAAGATAAAAGAACTGCAAAGTAAAGGCGAATTTGTGGCGATGGCAGGCGATGGCGTAAACGATGCACCCGCTTTGGCACAAGCCGATATTGGCATTGCGATTGGCAGCGGCAGCGATATTGCGGCAGAAACGGCGGGTATTGTTTTGGTCAATAGCAATCCAAAAGATGTGGTCAATCTTGTTTTATTTGGCAAAGCGACGTATCGAAAAATGATACAAAATTTAATTTGGGCAACGGGATATAATATTATTGCCTTACCTTTGGCGGCGGGCGTTTTATACAAACAAGGCATTTTATTAAGCCCTGCGGCGGGTGCAGTTTTGATGACCGTGAGTACAATTGTGGTGGCTATTAATGCCAGTTTTCTGAAAATTAAGCAATCATAAAAACTGAGACTACCCCCTCAGTATTTTACTGTTAAAATAAGATTTTTATTGCTATTTAACAACAAAATGTGTAACACTTCGTTTAAAATTCATGAAATTCATTCTCTCCATATCACTCAACGTCTTGTTGCTGCTCGTTTTTACGGCAGCACCAACCTCTTGTGCGTGGGCGTGTGGCGGAAAAGATAATTGCAAAAAAGAAACAACCGAACACAAAACTAAATGCCAAAAAGATTGCTGTAAGAAAGAACATTCTGATTCAAAAAAGAACAAAAAAGGTTGCTGTGGCGATGATTGTTCTTGTTCGCCTATCGTAACAATCGTGGCAGATTTGCCAAAAGTGTTGTTTACTGACAACGCCAATTTTTACCCAATTTTTTGCATAAAAAATGCTTTTTTTTACAAACAGGCTTCTCCTGAATCCACTATTCAAGACATTTTGCAGCCGCCAATAACGGTCTCTTCTATCTGATAGCCACAAGTCTATCTTGCCGTTTTTTTAAAATCAAATCGGCTCATTTCCTATTATTTTCAATTTATAAGAAGCTAATAATCAAATGTTTATCGAAAGGAAAACATTTACTTTATTGTTGTTTCTAATAATGCACCATTCATTGCAGGGCTAATGAATTGTCGTGAAATGGGTGAAACACCTGTATTAATAACGACTTTTGATACCCCTCAGTATTTCCCCTTAACTGGCTGCAAAATAGATTGGGGCAAAAAATAATTTAATACACTTTCAATGATGAAACGAGTTAAAATACTACTCATAAGTTTTGTATTTATTGCGCCTACTTATGGTCAAAAAATAGTTTCGGCTACTGATGCGGTGAATAGCGCACTAAGGCATAGTGGCAATTTAGCGGCTACCGATTTAGCCGTATTGCAACAAAAACAATTGCTGAAAGGCAGTTTTAACTTACCCAATCCAGAAGTATTTGTAGAAAGCCCGACGGGTAATTTTTACACGGTTAGCATCACGCAAACCAGTGAGTTTCCGACTGTTTACAAAAGACAGCACCAGCTTCAGAAGGAAAAAATAGTGCTGGCGGAGAAGGAAAAAGACGCTATGGCAAATGAAATTAAATTTCAGGTGCGGCAAATATATCTAACGCTCCAATATACGTATGCCGTACAACAACAATTGTATTTGCAAGATACTATATATGAAAACATTAGCAAAGCGGCAAGCCGACAATTTGGTGCAGGACAGATTGATTATTTGCAAAAAACATTCTCGGAAGCTCAATACGGCGACATACACAATCAGTATCTCCAAACGGGATTGATGATTGGCAATCTACAAAACCAATTACAATTTTTAACGGGTATGACCGAAACGTTTTTAACAGAACCTTTGAACATAAATCCGCTGATTGAAACAACTGTTCTGATTGACAGTACCGCTTTTTCGGTCAATCCAACGCTACAAATAGTACAGCAATCCGCCCTTATTGCTCAAAAAAATGTCTTGTTGCAAAAAGCAAAAGCATTACCGGGATTGGCTTTTGGGTATTTCAATCAAGGAGAAAAAAACACGGTATTTCAAAATCGCTTTCGGATTGGTACGACAATTCCGTTGTGGCAAGGGCAATATAAAAGCAGTATTTCCGCCGCAAAGACGGAAGTAGACATAAGCAAACAAAAAATGCAAGGTGCGCAACAGCAAATAACATTTCAATTATTGGAAGCACAAAACAACCTCTTAGTGTCGGCTCAATCGCTTAACTATTACCAAAAAAGCGGCATCAAAAAATCAACCGATATGATTGAAACAGCCAAACGTTTCTTTCAAAATGGCGAAAATGACTACATAAATTATTTGCGAAATATCAACGATGGCTATGCCACACAATTGAAATATTTGGAGGTTGTTAGAAATTACAATCAAAGTATAATAAATATTAACTATTTAAAAGGAACGTTATGAAAAAATTGATAATCTTTTTACTCCTACACGCTCCCTTATTGGCATCTGCCCACGGCGGCGAAGAACACGGAGACGCTAAAGGTGGCAGTTTGAAGTCCGCTACTTATTTCAGTAGTGAAGCCGTTTCAGCAGTGTACGAGTTGCTGATAAAATATACCCCGTTACCCGTCGGCAAAGAAGGCGTACTACAACTATTTGTGAGTGATTTTAACAGCAATTTGCCCGTTGACAGCAGTGCGACATTGCGTATTTCGGTTGCGGATAACCCGAATATTAAATTGACAATTAGCCGTATTGACAAGGGTATTTATGAAATAAAAGGCGTGTTTCCAGAGAAAAAAGCCTACAATCTTAACGTAAATATCAACACAGCATTGGGTCCTGATTTGTTACTTTTAAGTAATATCGACGTGGGAAAGGAGCTTTTGAAGGCGGAAACTGTGGTCGTTCCAGAAAATACGGTATGGTATAAAAGCAACTTATTTTATGGATTTGCGGGCTTGCTTTTAGGTCTGATTTCCATGTTTCTTTTGATGAAAAAGACAAATAAAAAAGTAATTGTTAGCCTCGTTGTGCTTATTTGCATACTACCGACGGCGACGTATCACCCTGCGGCAGCTCACGGCGACGAAGACCACAATGAAGGTGGCGGAAAAGCGGGTGGTGTCCTGTCTTCGGCTTTTATGGTCGAGAAAGAATCGCAATTTCTCTTTGATGTCATGACTCAAAAAATTGAAACGGGTAATTTTAATCAATTCAGCCAAGCTTTAGGTACGGTGATAGCCTCACCACAAGGCAATGCGGTTGTGCAATCGCCGCAAACGGGTAAAATTACTTCTTTGAAGGTAAATCCGGGGCAATTTGTCAATGCAGGGCAGGTTATTGCGGTCGTCGAGCAATCCATTGATGCAGGTACGCAATCGAGCATCGCCGCTCAAAATAGTGATTGGGAAGCAAAACGGAACGAAGTAGAAGCGCAATACAACGCCGCCAAAACGCAATACAACCGCTTAAAGGATATTGAAGATATTGCCGCCAAAAAAGACGTGACAGAAGCTAAAGCCCGCTTAGAACAAGCGGAAAAAAACAAAGATTTATATCAAAATATTCCCTTGCAAAAAATACAATCCGCTAAATATTTTAACCTCGCTTCGCCGATTAGTGGCGTTGTAGGCACTTTCAATTATGCCGTAGGTTCGTTCATAAATAGTGGAGAAACCTTGTTGGAAGTGACCAATCTCAATAAAATATTCGTAGAAACTCAAGTTTTTGCTAACGATGCTGCCCAGTTGAAAGCGGCAGAAAAAATAACAACCACTGCCAATATGCAAAGTGACACAACGATTTATACATTAAAAATTATCTCGGCGGCACAATCGGTTAACGGCACAAACCAGTCCCAAAAAGTAGTTTTTGAAATCATCAATCCGAAAGGACAATTTAAAATTGGTGAAAATATCAACGTGCGTATTTTTTCTAAAAATGTAACCACCAACATCATTGTACCCAATGAAGCGGTTACCGAAATAAATGGAAAAGCAGCCGTATTTATCAAAGATAAAGCCGAGCAATTCAGCGTAAATTATATCAGCAAAGGGGCTGAAAATGACCGATATACAACTATTTTAAAAGGCGTTGAGCCAAGCGAGCGGGTTGTGGTTAGAGCTGTTTATCAGATGAAGTCTATTTATTTGAATCAATAGTTTTTGAGGGCTGGTTTTGCAAAAAATAGGCAAAAATGCTTTTTATACTGAGGGGTGTACAAGTAGTTGAACAAATAATTTAATAAACAATTTAATAATTTTTAATAACTAAAAGATGAAAAAAGGATTCAAAATCATCATGGCAATTGTTGCCATCAGTACGGCTACATTTTTTGGCGCGTGTAACAATGGCAGTGCCGAGAAAAAAGCGGAGGCTGCGACCGAACAACACACCGAGGCTGCCGCAGGAAAAGAACACGACGGCAACCACATTTTTGCCTGTCCGATGCACCCTGAAGTAACGGGTAAAGAAGGCGATACTTGTCCTAAATGCGGGATGAAGTTGGAACACAACGACAACGCAGGCGGTGCAAGCAACGTGACGATGCAGTTTGTCGCAACACCCGCTGCGCCTAAGGCAAACGAGGAAGTAACGTTGTCTATGACACCCAAAATCAAGGATAAACCGACCGAACAAGTGCCTTTAGACGTGGAGCATACCAAAAAAGTCCACCTCATTGTCGTTAGCGATGACCTTAGTTGGTTCGACCACATTCACCCTGAATTAAATGCGGACGGCTCTTACAGTGTCAAAGAGAAATTTCCGACGGCGGGCAAATACACCTTGTTTGCGGATTATAAGCCAAGCGGCGCAAATCATACCGTAGATAATTTGAATGTAACCGTTGCGGGAACGCCGCCTGCGGCAAAAAAATACGGTGCCGATAAATTAGTTGGTGATGGGGGTGATGGCTTCTCGGTCTCTCTTGCGCCCGAAGGTGGTAAGTTTTTAACCAATATGCCGATGCACATAAACGGTGTAACCATGCAAAATGGTAAACCCGTGGATGTCAATACTTTGGAAGATTATTTAGGGGCGAAAGCGCACATGGTGGTCGTAAGCCTTGCAGATAAAAAGTATTTGCACGTTCATCCAAGCGTAGATGGCGGCAAGTTTGATTTGCACACAACTTTTGAAAAACCGGGTGTTTATAAAGGCTGGATTCAATATCAAAGTAAAGGAAAAGTTCATACCAGTGACTTTGTTTTCAACGTGGCAGAAGCTACAGCCGCTAACATGAAGGACATGAAAGACATGAAACATTAATCTTTCCAGCTTTAAGCCACAACGTGTATTTGGCAACTAAAATTCTGTCAAAAAAGCCTAAATAAGCCTTTTATACTGAGGGGGTGTTTTAATTCTTCTTGAATCAGTATAAAATTTTGTGGCTCACTCATTTTGTGGCTTAAAGTTCTTTTTTAAAAAGATAAATTAAAAGTAAACGATGCTCAATAGACTCATTCAATTTTCCCTACACAATAGATTATTTGTGGTCGCTTTCGCTGCGGTGGTGATGGTGTACGGTGTGATTACGGTCATCAATTTGCCCGTTGATGTATTGCCTGATTTGAACCGTCCTCGGGTAACCATTTTTTTAGAAGCTAATGGCATGGCACCAGAAGAGATAGAAGCGCAAATCAATCTGCCCGTGGAAACATCTTTGAACGGCGCACCGGGCGTTGAAGTGGTGCGTTCGGTTGCTACACCGGGTCTGGGAATGGTGTTTGTGGAATTTGATTGGGCTACGGATGTGTATAGAGCAAGACAATTAACCGCCGAAAAACTGCAATCCGTTCAGTTACCTAAAGGCATTACGCCGCAGCTTGGTCCCATCAGTTCCATCATGGGGCAGATAATGATGGTGGCAGTAACGGGAGATACAACCGCCGCTTCTGAACTAAGAACGCTCTCTGATTTTACGATTCGTAGAAGGCTGATGAGTATCAAGGGCATTAGTCAAGTCATTCCGATTGGGGGCGAACGCTTACAATATCAGGTGTTGGTATCGTCGGAGAAACTGCGCCAATTTAATATAAGCATTGATGATATTGACAATGCTTTGCAACTAACCAACCAAAACACAACGGGCGGTTTTTTCGATAATAAAGGCTCGGAGGTGTTGATACGCAACATCGCTCGAGCAAATACCTTAGAAGATTTAGCCAATACCGTTATTTCCAACAAAAACAACGCACCTGTTTTGCTGCAACAAGTCGCCGATGTAAAGTTTGGGGCTGCCGTAAAACGAGGCGACGGCTCTTTAAATGGCAAACCAGCCGTTATTTTAAATATTGAAAAACAACCGGGCGCAAACACGGTGAAACTAACCGACGAAATTTTAAAAGCCATTGAGGAATTGCGAAAATCGCTGCCAAAGGACGTAAAAATTCAAACCGACGTTTTTCAACAAAAAGATTTTATTGTCAACTCTCTTACCAACGTGGAAGAAGCCTTGCGGGATGGTTTTATTTTGGTCGTCATCATTCTATTTTTATTTTTACTCAACGTCCGAACCACGATAATTACGCTCACCGCCATTCCGTTATCGCTCGTTGTTACCGCCATTATCTTTAAAATATTTGATATTTCTATCAACACTTTAACGCTCGGCGGCCTAGCAATTGCCATTGGCGAGTTGGTGGACGATGCCATTGTTGATGTGGAAAACGTATTTAGACGATTGAAAGAAAATTGGGCAAGTCCCAATCCCCAACCATTGAACAAAGTTATTTATGAAGCCAGTAGTGAGGTTAGAAACTCCATCGTTTATGCGACCATTATTGTGGTCTTGGTTTTTCTGCCTTTATTTTATTTACAAGGCATCGAAGGAAAAATATTTGCCCCTTTGGGCATCGCCTACATCACCTCTATCATCGCTTCATTAGTCGTTTCTTTAACCCTTACGCCCGCTCTATGTAGTTATTTGATGGACAACGAAAAAAGTTTACGCCCTATTCGTTTAAAGTTTTGGAAAAAGAACATAGAAGACCCCTCAGTATCAGGGCATGAAGAAGAGAGTCCGTTGGTAAAAATGTTGAAAAAACAAGATACAAAACTGTTAACCTACGGTTTGAAGCATCCAAAATTCATTATTGGAATAGCTTTAGCGTTAATCGTGGCTGCCGTTGCCATTGTACCGTTCTTTGGTACGGAGTTTTTACCGCCGTTCAACGAAGGCAGTTTTACCATAAACGTTGTAGCTCCAGCAGGTACTTCATTGACCGAAAGTAACAAAATAGGCACTGTTGCCGAGCGACAAATCCTCACGATTCCCGATGTGTTGCTCACCTCTCGCCGGACAGGTCGAGCCGAATTAGACGAACACGCCGAGCCACCAAATTACACCGAAATTGATGTTGCGCTCAAAGACAATCACCGAGACATGAAAGCCGTTTTAGCCGATATTCGGACGAAATTAACGGTTTTGAAAGGCAGTAATATCAACATTGGACAGCCCATTTCTCACCGTTTAGACCATTTGCTGTCGGGTGTTCGAGCGCAGGTTGCCGTTAAAATATTCGGCAACGATTTGACCGAATTGAGAACCAATGCCGTTGTTTTGAAAGATATTTTGAGTACCGTGTCGGGTGTCGTAGATTTACAAATCGAGAAACAAGTTTTAGTCCCGCAATTAAAAATTAAAATCAACCGAAATGCCCTGCAACGTTACGGTTTGCAGGCGGGAAAAATTGCCGAAAATTTAGAAATTTTTTACAATGGAAAAATAAGCAGCCAAGTGTTAGATGGACAAAAAACGTTTGATATTTTGCTCCGAACCAACGACAAGGACAGAAGTAATATTGAAAGCATAAAAAATACCCAAATTGCCTTGCCCAACGGTTCGCTGATTCCGTTGTCGCAAATTGCGACGATTGATTTAGAAAACGGGGTAAATTCCGTGTCTCACGAAAATACACAACGCCGAATCGTGATTAGTGCCAACGTGCAAGGGCGGGATTTAGGCACAACCGTGAAAGAAATGCAAGCCAAAGTAAACGCTCAACTAAAACTGCCACAAGGCTATTTTTTGCAATGGGGCGGTCAGTTTGAGAGCCAGCAATCCGCCTCGAAACTCATCGGTATTTTAAGCATTTTTTCTTTAATGGGTATTTTTTTAGTCTTGTACAGCCACTTCAAATCGTCACGCATTGTCTTGCAAATTATGCTCAATATTCCTTTGGCGTTAATCGGTAGCGTCGTAGCGGTCATGCTAACGGGTGGCGTTTTTTCAATCGCTACTTTGGTTGGATTTATCACCTTAACGGGTATCGCCAGCCGCAATGGTATTATGATGATTTCGCATTATATCCATTTGGTGCAACACGAAGGCGAAACCTTTGGCGATAAAATGATTATTCGTGGTTCATTAGAACGCTTAGTACCCGTTTTAATGACGGCATTAGTGGCAGCTTTGGCGTTGATACCTTTGACTTTAGATGCTACTGCACCGGGTAAAGAGATTTTATATCCCGTAGCCACCGTTATTTTAGGCGGATTAATCAGCTCTACTTTGTTAGATATGATTGTAACTCCCGTCGTTTTTAAGCAGTTTGGCAAAAAAGCATTGGAAACGTATTTGAAAGAACAGGAGAAAAAAGATTTTTGATACCCCTCAGTATTTTTACGTTAATTTGTCAGTATTTATAAAATTTTAAAAGAATTTGGAATCGCTTCTACTGTATTTTAAAAAACACAACCCGCTTTCAGAGGCAGCAATCAACGCTATTTCTGAAATCTGTACGCCTATAAATATCAAAAAAAACAAAGATTTACAACCGATTGGTCATACGTGTAAAACGATTTATTTTATCCAAAAAGGAGCAGCCCGTATCTATTATTACAAAAATGGTAATGATATAACAGAGTGCTTTGTATTTGAGAATAAAATAATTGCAAGAGTTGAAAGCCTTTTTACCGGCAAACCTTCTCAAAAAGCGATTGAAATTATTGAAGATGCCACAATTATTGCTATAAATGCCACGCAGCTTTTTAAATTGTATGATACCTTTCCAGAAATTGAACGTTTATTTAGAAAAATATTTGAAGCGGGTTATGTGGATACGGTGAATCGGGTGGAAAGTATTCAATTTCATACCGCCGAAGAACG
>JANMYC010000161.1:0-6934 GCA_031381715.1 Saprospiraceae bacterium | reverse complement strand
TTTTGCTGCGATAACCAATACCGAATTACCTAAAAATAAAATTGATGGGGTCAATATTTTACCCCTTTTGAAAGGCGAAAAAATATCCCCACGCGATGAATTATTGTATTATTTCAAGAAAAATGACCTCAATGCCGTTAGAAAAGGCGATTGGAAATTGGTTTTTCCGCACACCTACGGCAGCGTAAAAGTAGCGGGGCAAGATGGAAAAACGGGTAAAACCGTTCAAGAAACAACCGAGTTGGCACTCTATAATTTGAAAACAGACCCCAGTGAAAAAGAAGACGTGAAAGCTAAAAATCCCGATATTGTAAAGCAATTGGAAGCCGTAGCCGATAAAGCGCGTGCTGATTTGGGCGATGGATTGAGACAGATTAGAGGCGCAAACCAACGAGAAGCGGGAAAAGTCTTGGAATAAAATATTTGATAAAAAAAGGTCTCTTAGTGCTGAGACCTTTTTTTGTCCTTAAAGTACGCCTAAAAAGCACCCCCTCAGTATATTTCATTGTAAAACATCTTTTTTATTCTAAAAGGAACAATTCCCCCCCCTCATTTGGGATAAAACGCCTCACCTTATGCTCATTATTAACCTTAAATTCGCAGTACTTTAACTCTGTATTTAGTTACTATAAAAAATAAACAACTGGAAGTATGATGAAAAATGAACAAATCCAATGGTTTTTCAATAAAAACCATTATCAATTTTTCAAGGGTATGGCAATGCCTTTTTTGATATGTGTCGTGTCACTCCCTATGTTCGCTCAAAATCAAGACCTTTATGCAAACCTTGGGGATATGAAAGAAAGCGGCAGCCGTCAAGGGATAAAGGCTGCCCCCTCAGTATCCAGCGAAAAAAACAATGATTTTTCTAACGCCGTGGATATCTTGATTTCAGGTGTAGTCAAAGACGATACTGGCGAGCCACTTGCGGGTGCAAGCATTGTGGTGAAAGGCACAACCAACGGGACTGTAACCGATGCAAATGGGGAATACAAATTGGCAGTAGCCAACGGTCAAGCTGTTTTAATTGTGTCTTTCATCGGCTATCAAAACAAAGAGATTACGGTTGGTAAACAAACCACCATCAATATCACGCTTGAGACGGACGCAACAGCTTTGGGCGAAGTGGTGGTTATTGGCTACGGCGGCACGACGAATAAACTCACCACAACGGGCGCAATCGCAAGAGTCACGAGCGATGAATTCAAAACAACAACCGTGAATTCGGTTGACCAAATTTTGCAAGGACGCACGGCGGGCGTGAACGTTATTTCAACTTCTGGTGAACCCGGTGCCGATATTATTGTCAATATTCGCGGGGTCAATTCCATATCAGGTAATAACCAGCCTTTGTACGTCATTGATGGTTTTCCAGTAGCACCCACTACCGATGCACCCATTACAACAACTGGCGGCAATAGGTCAAATGGTCTTTTTGGATTGAATCCAAATGATATTGAAAGTATAGACGTATTGAAAGATGCGGCGGCTACAGCTATCTATGGTTCACGGGCGGCAAATGGGGTAGTCTTGATTACGACTAAAAAGGGTAAAGTGGGCGAGTCGCAGATTGAAGTGACCAATAAAACGGGTATAGGTATCATTTCAAGCCCTTACCAAATGATGAACTCGACACAATATATAGATATTAGAAACGAGCAATCTATCCGCAACAATCAAGTTCCTGTTTTTAATGTGGAAGATTTTGCGAACCGTCCAAGCACCAATTGGTTGAAAGAATTGACCCGCAACAGTACCCGCCAAGAAACGGGTGTTAGTTTTCGGGGTGGGGCAGGGAGCACCAATTATTTTATCAGTGGTTCTTATCTTAAAGAAAGAGGCGTTGTCCTCAACTCGGGAAATGAACGAGGTAACATGCGTTTGAATGTAAACACAACGGTTAAAAAATGGTATTCAGTAAGAGCACAAGTGGCTGCCACAAAGCAAAATCAACTGGTGGGCATCACGCAGGCGAGGGGCTGGCCTGGTGCAGGTGGTCCTATCTTAAACTCCTTACGGGCGGCACCTGTATTTGAAAATAATTTGGACTTGTTCGATGTGCAACCCGATGCGGTTGACGGGGTTGTTTTGGGAAGCACTGCCAACCCATTTCTTAATCCTGTGTTAGAACAGTCTATTAAAAAAGACAATCGTTTGAGCGACCAAGTGATAGCCAATATTGAAAACATATTTTACTTAGACCCAAAACATAAATATGAGCTTCATATCGTCACAGGTACTTCATTAACCAATGTTGAAAGGCAATTACTTTTTCCACCATTAATTGATAGAGTCAATGGCGGAACTGCCCAACAAGGTAAGGCTAAAACCGTTTCTTATAATAGCAGTATGTTCTTAATCCAACGGTATGAAAAAGGTAAAATGAAGCTGAATAATACTCTTGGTACGGAGTTGACAAAAAATACCAATGAAAGTTTTTCTGCTATCGCACAGGGGCTTGATTACCCAAGTATTGCCTTACAAAACTTAGGTTCGGGCAAAACGCAAAGAGTTACTTCGGCAAAAACGGCTAACTTAATTCAGTCCGCATTTTATAGATTTAGTCTTAATCACGACAACCGTTACGTATTGAGTGGTTCATTGCGTTTAGATGGCTCATCTCGTTTTGCGGAAAACAAGAAATTTGGTTTATTCCCATCAGGTGGTTTTACGTGGAATATCAGTGAAGAACCTTTTATGAAAACCAATCTTAAATTTATAGACCTTGCAAAAGTACGTATCAGTTATGGTACAACGGGTAATGATAGGTCTTTACCTGAGAATCGTTCTGTTCGATTATATACAACCGGTTTTTACGATATTGGTAACAGTGGTGGCACGACGCCTTTTGTACCCATATCCGTATCGCAACCCAATAATCCTAACTTGGTGTGGGAATCTACAACCCAATTTAATGTTGGAACGGATTTGTCTTTTAAAGACAATAAATGGGGTCTTTCATTTGAATATTACGATAAAACAACCAATGATTTGCTTCAAAATGTGCCTTATCCAGCTCAATCGGGTTTCACAAATATTTGGGCAAATGTTGGGACAATCAGAAACCGAGGGGTTGAATTATCTGTCAATACCAATCAAATCAAAACCAAAAATGTATCGTGGTCAACCAATGTCAATGTATCCAGAAACAGAACTATTTTGGTAGATTTAGGAAGTTTCGACCCTTTTAGTGCCCAAAATCTCTCTGGTTTAGGGGGTAATTTATTGTCGGGTAACTCTCATGCCTTAGTGCCTGGCAAAGAATTAGGTCTTTTTTATGGCTATAAAGTAGATGGTTTGTACCAACCTTCAGATTTTAATGCCAATGGACAGCCTAAAGATGGTGTACCTATATTTCAGTCTAACCAACCCGATACAAGGGTCGGGAGATTGAGATACATCAATAGCAATGGCAGTGCGAATAATATCGTAAACGATTCAGATAGGGTTGTCATTGGCAACGCTGCACCAGATTTTACCTTCGGTTTCACCAATAATTTTAGGTATAAAAAATTCAGTTTGAGTGTATTGTTCACGGGCTCTTATGGCAATGATATTCAAAATGTGACTAATGCCTATATCCGTTCGGGCAATCTCGCATTTTTAGGCGTATCCTTTAACCAAACGGCAGAATGGTATAAAAACAGATGGACGCTCGAAAATCAGCACAACGATGCCCGATTCCCCGCAACCGCCAGTGGCATAGGGATTGTCACGCCCGATGCCAATTCCTCCATGATTGAAGATGGCAGTTATATCCGATTGAAAAATGTTACGCTCGGATACACCTTCAACATCAAAGGCAATAAGTTTATGAAGTCCATAAATGCCTTTATTACGGGTACTGACCTGCTTATTTTTACGAAATATACGGGCTTTGACCCCGAAGCCAGTACTTACGGAACAGACCCGCGGCTTCAAGGGATTGACTATGGCGCATATCCCCGCAATCGAAATGTGACATTGGGTTTAACGATTGGTTTATAACTTAAAAAAAAGACAATGAAAAAGATTATTATATTATTGCTTTCGGGCATTCTTATTTTTGGCGGGTGTAAAGATCAACTCAAAGAAGAGGTTTATGGAGCTTTATCCGATTTGAATACGGTTGAAACTATCAATTCTGCAACCGTGGGTATTTACCAAGCCGTAGAAAACGGGGGTGGTATTTTTCACTTAAATGCCTTCTTTCCGATGGTTGAAACGGGGCATCGGTACAGTTCTTTTGGCTCTAACAACGAGAATTTGGGCAATCGGGACTTTTACAAATACATTTACAATCCCAATACGGCTGCTCTCAATACCACTTGGGCTTCCTTATATCGCATGGTCAATCGTGCCAATGAGGTGGTAGAAGCGGCGCAAAACATTAAGGATACCACTGTTTCTGCCTCTTTGACGGCGGAAGCGCGGTTTTTAAGAGGTTGGGCTTATTTTACCTTAACACAGTTTTGGGGACCCGTTCCTTTGCACGTTAAATCCACCTCCTCTTCAGGAGATAAAAGCAATGTTTATCTACCACGTTCACCCATTGCCGATGTGTATGCTCAAATTGTGGATGATTTAAAATATGCTTCGGCAATCCAAGCCAATGGTAGACCGAGATTAACCAGGACGCGCCCGACCAATGAATTGGGTAGAGTGACCTCTGGCACTGCCTTAGCCTTATTGGGAAAAGTCTATTTGACCATGGCGGGCAGACCCCTCAGTAATACGGCATCTTACACGGATGCCGTGAACACATTTGCCACATTGGTCAGTCAGCGAAAAGCGTATGGCACTGATTTATTGCCAAGAGGGAGTTACGGCAATATTTTCACCGTGGCCAACGAAATGAATACGGAAGTCTTATTTGCCTTGCGGTCTTTCGCCAATACCGCAACCATTATAAGTGGCAGCTATTTCCCCCCAGCGATGGCACCGATTGCCAGTGGTGTTGATATAGATTTGTATCCTCCCGTACCGAATTATGGCGTGCGTGCCGATATTTTACGCTTATTCGAGCCAACAGATGTGCGGTCAAAAGAGGGGATTGGCGGCTCATACCCCGATATGCGGGCAGCCTCTATGATTACGGTCAATGGTGCTTTGGTGCGTGATTCTGTGGTTTATGACACAGTGCAATTAAGATACGCCAGAAAATCCTTACCTGCTACGTTCCTAACAACCAATGCTGGATATGGTATCGGTTTCACGAAACACCGAGCCGATGTTACGCGGGCAACACCAAGTGTTAGAGCCTATAACAACGATTGGATTGTGCTTCGCTTTGCCGATGTGCTGCTTTCGTATGCTGAAGCTTTAAACGAAACGGGTCAAACTGGGGCAGCTATTCCTTTTTTAAATGAAGTAAGAGCAAGAGCCAATGCCAGTTTGATTGCAACCACCACGACGCAAATAGATTTAAGGAAAATCATTCGAGAAGAAAGAACCCGAGAACTTATTGGTGAATTTACAAGCGTATTTGATATACGCCGATGGGGAACTTTAAAAGAAAACATGGATGATTATACGACCACTCAACTGGCTAATCCAGATAAAATTTTACCTGTTTTCAATGAAAAATTCTATCTCTATCCCGTGCCGAGTGAGCAAATCATCGCAAACCCATTATTATCGCCTCAAAATACAGGTTGGTAATTTTAACACAATTAAATGAATTAAAAATGACGATATTAATTAAAAAATACGGTAAAATCGGGCTTTGCTTGTTGTTGGGTCTCTCTTTATTCAGCGCTTGCAACAAAGACTTTGGCGAAGGGGAGTTGATAACTTATGACAACACCATTAAGTCTAAAATTGATTCGCTGCCCCAGTTCAGTTTTTTCAAAGAATTGTACAAATATTGCGATTCTTTAACCACGTCAACCAAAGGCGAAGTCGTACCAGTTGGCACAACCTACCCCAGTGTAGGCGGTGCGCTCGGTTCAAATTTCATAACGGGTTTTATCCCTACCAATGATGCTTTTAAAGCCAATGGTATTGCAACTGTTCTCGTAAATGGTAAATTAAACCCTGTATTTGCCAAGTTTTTAACGCGTGATACCGCCGCTGCGAATCTTACATCGGCTGGAGTTATCAGAAATTTCCTTACTTATAATTTGAATAACAGGGTTCTTGACCCCTCAGTATTTACGGACAATATTAACATTAAAGCATTGACAGCGGCAGCTGTTGATACGGCTTATGTGAGAAAAGTCGGCTCCGATTATTTTGTCAATGGCATTGCTAAAATTGATGTGGGCAGTGTGCTTAATGGTAAAAATGGACGTTTGTACGCGACCAACAACTTAGTAACGCCGGTTTACAATGGGCAGTTTTTATTATTGGTCAAATTAGATACATCACTCTCTTTATTCAATCTGGCTTTGACGCGGGCAAACGATGCAACAATAACCGCAACCGCCAATACCACCACCATTTTCAATACCACTTTTGCGCCCACGAATCAAGCATTTATAGATGCGGGATTAAATACTACGGCTATAAATGCCGCAACGCCGGCGGCTTTGGCAGCTATATTAAAACACCATTTTGTTCGCCAAAGATTATTTACCAACGATATCGTTGATGGTCCTCTGACGATGTTGAGTGGCACGGCTATTACGATTACGACGGGTTCAGCCATCACGATTAAGTCAGCAAATACGACGGGTACGGCGAATATTGTGGGCAATAATATCAATTATGCCCGCGGCATTATGTACAAAATAGATAAGGTACTAAGGCCTTAATTTCCCCAAGGTACCCCTCAGTATAAGCGCCGTTTTTGACTTGATTTTGGGTTGAAAACGGCGTTTATACTGAGGGGGCACTTTAGACCGACATTTCCCACAGCAATTTTGAAAAAAGACATTTATGTAAATTGGAGTAAAACAGAGTGAAAAAAGCAGCAGAGCTGCGTAATATTTGTAGTAAAAAATACAAAACACCG
>JANMYC010000160.1:0-2026 GCA_031381715.1 Saprospiraceae bacterium | reverse complement strand
GACAAAATACTGAGGGGTATTGTACTGAAATAGCTTGACGGTTGCCTATGGCAATTTGAATTAAAGCAATGAGATATTTTTAATTTAGAAGTAGCAAAGAAAGGGTATTATTATGACTTGAGGTTTGTATCATCCATACATTTTGCATGAAACCGAATATTGTCTCATTAAGTTTTACGAAAGTAATACGCTGGTAACGCGTCTATTATACGGTCGTTTTGCCTATTTTTCACGTCAAACACCCCTCAAACCCCTTTCATTATAACAACACATATACGAATCATAATTGAATTTATGTTAAATAAACGTTTTTAAAAACTGTCTTGTCCTAAGATTAGTTGACCACTAAAAGTGGTACACAACTAAAAAGTACACCAAATTTGTTTTTAAATTTGAATCAATTAACGTTTATCATAACGATACCGAAATCGTGCATTAGGTGCAGCATCACCTTTATCCAACCATAGCATAGCGTCACCCAAAGGAATATTATCCGTCCATTTAAAATTCAGTGAAAAGGCATCGCCTGTTATGCCCAAAACCGCTTTTGGAATGCCTAATTCCAATTCGTTTTTATGGATTTGGATAGAAATGGGGGCAATGTTTTCCCAATTATCTGTTTGAGTGAAACGTTCGATTGTGCTTAAATTGCCGTTGATTGGTTGGTGATTGACTAAAAAATTAAAGCCTTCCCACGCCGCTCGACTTGTATCGGTTTTGATAAAAAGGTGCATGAAATTCTCAATACTGAGGGGAGACATATTTTCCACTGTTTTAGCGTAAAAATAGATGTTTGTAGCATCGGAAGTAATTTTGGTTTCAATAATATCATTGCGACCCGATGTATTCGTGTATTCTTTTATTCTGCCCCAACCCGCGTGTTTTCGATGAAAAGTATCGCCTTTATCGTCTTTAAAAACGGCTTCTACTGGGTGCCAATCATTGAATTGACCATCAATTTTTATAGCGTTCATGGATGTAAAAACGGGTGCATTTCTCGCCCCTTTGTATTTGCGGATATTATCCACCAATTGGTAATAATAATTGTCATTAAATGTCCCTTTTACGGGTTCTGCATCGCGGCTGTATTCGGCATTGTAGAGGTCAACAAAATAGGTTTCGCCAGAATCAATGGGGTTGCCCAGCATTTTCTTAGCTTTCCCTTCGGTAAAACGCATCGCTACCCATTCGTTCCAACCCGTTACGAACACAAATTCAGGGTCAACGTCTAAGGCTCTTTTCCACTGTTCTGAAAAATATAAACCCTTGCCCGATTGCTGTACTTCGGGTTGTTTGCCATCGTGAAAACTTCTGCCAATATTCGCAATCGGATGCTCTGCAATGGCTACGCTGATTTGTTCCGCTTTGTCTTTTGCTTCATGCCAACCGTAAGATAGGGGTATGGTCAATCCACGTCCATTTGTCTTTGCCATCGGCAAACCATTTTTCTTTTTTACTCCAAGCCCATGAGTGCCGCGTGGAAAAAAATGCCCGTGTTTCATCGGTCAACCCTTCGGGCGGACACAACAACAGGGGCTTCCCTTTCCAATTAAACCATAAATCTTTAAACAAGCCTTTTTTATACAATTGTTTGTACAAGCGGCTTACTGTTTTTTCGGGTGCGGAGTTGACGATGAAAGCAAATTCGGGCGTCGTTTGCCCTTCTTGACGCATTTTGCGAAACGTTTCAACGATTTTAGTCACTTGTGGTAAGTAGATAGACGTATTCGTGGCATCTAAAATCAAGACATCAACCCCGGCATCGGACAGCATTTGCCCATGTTTGCGGATAACCCATTCATCATCGGGAAGATAATAGCCAAAATAAGGTTCGCCCCAATGGTGAAAAGAGTGATTGGGCCCATATTTAGGATTTTGTGGATTTTCAGCTAGAATTTTTGAAATATCGTAAGGACTGAGCGTATCAGAAGCCGATTTTTCTTTAACCCCTTCATCATTATTGGGTTTTGTGTGCTTATCGTAACCGTGTGCGCCTTGCCAAATAAAGTAAAAAATACCCACATAA
>JANMYC010000100.1:0-1539 GCA_031381715.1 Saprospiraceae bacterium | reverse complement strand
CAATTGTTGAGCAGTGAACTGTTGTTTACCCAATTTCTCAGCCCAATATGGCGTCATAGTCGTATGAGCAGAGCCTGTTACAGGATCTTCATCAATACCCGCTCCTGGGAAAAAGCAGCGTGAAACAAAATCCACTGAATCACCAACGGCTGTAGCAATCAAACCTCTTGAGCCCAGTTGCTTCATTAAACCAAAATCAGGATTTAATGCTTCAATATCGGCTTGAGAAGGCAATACTGCCATAAAATCATCGTTTCCTCTAAAAACTTCGCTTGGTTGAATACCCAATATAGCCGCTATCATTTCGATTTTATCTTCCCTTATTTCAAGGACATCAACTGGAAAATCAAGGGTATAGGTATTGGTATTGTTCCTAACCACCTTTAAAACGCCACTTAGGGTATCAAAAGCCATTATCTCTCTATCAAAACCCAAATGACACCACAAAGTATGAGCCGTTGCCAACGTCGCGTGACCACACAACCGCACCTCATAGCCAGGTGTAAACCAGCGCAGATGAAAATTAGTTTTACCACCAGTAGGAACTATATAAGCGGTTTCAGAAAGGTTGTTTTCAATGGCAATTTTCTGCAGTATCTCATCAGGTAGCCATTCCGTGAGAGGTATGATTGCCGCAGGATTTCCACCAAATACCTTTTCAGTAAATGCATCAACTTGGTACAGTTTTAACTTCATATCTTAATAGTTTGATTTCAGGAATTTGAAATCCTTAAATTGGTTTATATTTGCCATAAACATCGTAAAAAATTTGGACATTATCCATCATTAATTGATATAAACCTATCTAAAAATTGAAAACCAATTATTTACATATAATTTCATTCGATATTCCTTTCCCCGCGGATTACGGTGGCGTCATGGATGTCTTTTACAAACTCAAAGCATTAAATGAAGCAGGCATAAAAATAATACTACACTGTTTTCAGTATAGAGATAGACAGGCACAACCTGAGCTTGAAAAATATTGTGAAAAAGTATATTACTATAAGCGTAATTTATCTCTTTTGGGCATTCTGAGCAGTTTACCTTTTATCGTAAAATCAAGAACAAGTTCGGCACTTTTAAAAAACCTTAAAAATGATACTTATCCAATCCTATTTGAGGGTTTGCACACCTGCGGCATTATAGACGATAAAATACTAAAGGATCGTTTCAAAATCATCAGAATGCACAATGTTGAATGGGAATATTATCGGAATTTGGAAGCATTGGAGAATAAAATAGCCAATAAAATTTATTTCAAAACGGAGAGTATCAAGCTACAAAAATTTGAACGCTTTGCGATAAAACATGCCCAATTCATTCTCACTATTTCACCCGACGACGAGGATTATTTCAAGCAAATTTTTGAAAAAGATAATTTAAATGAAAATATCATCAACTACATTCCGCCTTTTCACCCCAATACGACGGTGGATTCTAAAACCGAGCGCGGTGAGTACGTCCTTTTTCATGGCAAATTAAGCGTTGCTGATAATGAGCAAGGCGCAATGTATCTGATTAAAAAAGTATTTTCTA
>JANMYC010000051.1:0-2359 GCA_031381715.1 Saprospiraceae bacterium | reverse complement strand
TTTTCATTGATTTTACGTCAGCCCATTGAAATAGTGGGTTGTGGGCGGACGGATACGGGCGTACATGCTTCACAATATTTTGCCCATTTTGATTTTGATGGCGAGTTTCCCACTTCCTTTTTAGAAAGAGCCAACAAGCTTCTTAAAAACGATATTGTATTAAAACGCATCATACCAGTAGCCTCCGAAGCTCATGCCCGATTTGATGCTTTCAAACGCAGCTATGAATATCATATTACTTTTATTAAAAACCCGTTCACTACCGAAACATCGTGGCATTTCATGCAGCATAAATCATTGAATATCAAGGATATGCAAAAAGCGGCTGAAATACTGAGGGGGTACTCCGAGTTTGCTCCTTTTTGTAAAACACATTCGGATGCGCAAACTATGAAATGTGAAATAAGCCGAGCAGAGTGGGTTTTTACGGAAGAAAAAGCCGAATTTCATATATCCGCCAATCGTTTTTTAAGGGGGATGGTGCGCTTGATAGTGGGAGCGTGCATCAATGTCGGCTTGGGTCAATTGAGCCTCGAGGATTTAAAAACAGCTTTGGATGAGCAAAAACCTTTGAAAAAGAGTTATAGTGTACCACCAACGGGTTTGTTTTTGACGGAGGTGGTGTATCCTTTTGTTTTGGATTGAAATGCGTCCGTGCTGTTTCGAAATCATGGGTTTTCTCATAAAATCAAATTTAGTCCAACTACTTATTTCTACATTGGCACTTTAAATTTTTTATGTTAAACCCGTGTCACCGCTTGGAGCGGTGACACGGGTTTGATAAAGTGCCAAAGTAGAATTATGTATCTATTGCAAAAAGCGGGGATTCACAACACTTTTAATTTCCTCAAATGGTATAAAAAGTTCAATTTCACCGTAAGCATAAGCCGCTATTTCGTAAGGATTGTAGAGAAATGTAATTCCTTTTTGAGTGATGCAAAAATTATTGTTAGCCTCAATACTATTATCAAAAAGGAGGTTTTTTAAAGGCTCATTGGCTTTCATGTTAAATTGACGGCGGACAGCTTTTGCTAATGCTGCATTCACTACTTTTTCAAATTTAGGCAAAAAAACGTCATTTAATTTCAAAACCTTTTTTTGCGCTAAATCATAAGAAGCTACAGCCGTACCATGGTTGCCATGCGCTCCACCATTGTAGGCGTATTCCTCAAATCCCAAACTCAATAAGCCTTTTTCATTGAATAAAACATTTATTGAAGTTGATTCAGCATGATTGGCTAAAGCAGGTGGTTCGCCCGACGAATCAGGTTTTTCTTCTGCCATTGTTGCCAAATAACCCGCAAAAAAAGTATCTCTTTTGGCATTTTGTAAAGATTCAAGTGATGTATTGGCGTATGATTTTTCTATGGTGTCGTTATTAATGCCGCTAAAAATTTTGTCTTTTAAGAAGGCAGAGATGCCCCCCTCAGTATTTTTAGCGGGTAAAAGCAATTGCATGTCAAAAGAACCAACGGGGCTTTTAGCTACATTTTTCCAACCTTTCACCGAGTCCTCGAAAGCATGGAAATCAAAAGCCAATGTACCATCCGAATACGTTTCTTTTAAGGCAAAAGGCAGTTTTCTTTTGTTGGATGTATCCTGCCAAATGCCTGAAAATGAACCAGTTGCGTCGAGTTTTCCCGTGAAATAAATATCTTTATCTTGTTGTAAACTCGCTTCATGCAAGACGATATTGCCTATCGAATCCAACTCGCCATACAAGGCAATGGGCTGTTGATATTTATCGTAGTAATAATGTCCCCTAAAACTATAAGGAGTATAGTTGTCAGGAGCGTTTTTTATCTGAACCAAGTCCATTGTCACCGCAAAAGCATCGACTGTGCCTTTAAAATGCTTGTAAAAGCCTTTTGGTGGCGTGGATACTGAGGGGGTATTGGTTGGGGTTTTTGCTTCGCTTGGTTTCTCATTTTTACAATGAGTGAATATTATCATTGTGGCAATGATAAATAGAAAACTTCTCTTTTGCATGTTTTAATTAAATTTTAAATAGGGAAAATTTTAAAAAGAGAAGACATTGAGCTGTACAGAATTTTTACATTAAGATAGTCATTTTTTCTGTGAAACTCCGTGTCTTCTCCTTTTAACTCTGTGAAATAATTTATGCAGGGTTTTAAATTTTTCAAACACCTTTAGTTAAGTAGTTGGGCTAAAATAAACGCTGCTATCTTTTTAAGTCGGCTCTAAAAATCACGCAAAATGCTCCGCTTTGCTCCGCATTTTACATGATTTTTAGCCCGACGATAGCAGCGTTTATTTCTTTACGCCTTCTTATTCACCCAACACTTTTTTTAATAAATACTTTTTTGCCAAAACGGCATCTTTTTTACTCCCGTCGGCA
>JANMYC010000045.1:0-7218 GCA_031381715.1 Saprospiraceae bacterium | reverse complement strand
TGGAATAGCTTTCATTCCAGTCGGAATAACTTTCATTCCAGTTGGAATAGCTTTCATTCCAGTTGGAATAGCTTTCATTCCAGTTGAAATAGGTTTCATTCCAGTCGGAATAACTTTCATTCCAGTTGGAATAGGTTTCATTCCAGTTGGAATAGGTTTCATTCTAATTGGAATAACTTTCATTCCAGTTAGAAAAACTTTCATTCCAGTTGGAATAAATTCATAACAGTTCAATCCACTTTCACAGTTGCCAATAATTTACTAAAATTGGTGGCATCCATACCCAAATAACTGGCGAGATATTTATGCGGAATCATGTTTAAAACGTGCCCACTGCGTTTCAAAAGTGTCCGAAAACGCTCTTCGGCTGAATAGGATTGCAACTCAATTTGGCGCACCAAAACACCCGAAAGCGTATGACTGATTGCCAATCGCAACATCCGCTCAATACTATGATTTTTCAACATCAAATCATCTAAATCCCTAAAACTGGCTCTTAAAAATGAACTCGGAGACAAAGTTTCAAAATAATATCGAGAAGGCATTTGCAGCAAAAACGAATCCGCCACCCCTGAAAACGAATAAGGATACGTAAAAACCAAGGTCACTTCTCGCCCATCTTCCCCCACCGCATAAGCCCGTTGAATACCCGATAACACAAAATAAACGTACTTTTCCACCGCGCCCTCCTGCGTCAATATCACCTTGCGCTTCGCTTCAAAAAGTTGCCAAATAGCCGAAAAAGCCTCCCAATCCGATGCAGAAATTGGGTGAATGGATTGAACAACTGTATGTAACTCTTCAAAAGAATCCGAATTATCCATTCTCAATTTTTAATTTTAAATTTTAAATTACATACCCCTCAGTATTTTGTTGATTTTCACCTTTTCATCCGCACCAAAGAGTCCAATTCATGCACTTTTCGCTCCAATTCTTCAATCCGCATTTGCTCCGTTGAAGCTTTTTTTTCAATAGTTTGTTGCTCTTTCCATTTGATAAAAGCAATGTACAATGAAGGTAAAATCATGAGCGTAATAAAAATATACCACAGCCACAGAACTGTTTTTTGAGGCACTTCAATATTGGTTTTTTGATTATAACCCGCAATGCGAGCCGTTAAAAACGTGGCTAAACCGATAAAAAGACTATTAATAAGATAAAAATATAGCCCACCAACAAAGTAAAAATAATCCAAATGCGCGATGCCATAACCCGCCGTACACAAAGGCGGCATGCAAGCCGTTGCCACGGCTACCCCCGCAATCACTTTAGTCCCTTCCTTTTTAATAATGCCGATAAAGCCAGCCATTCCACCGAAAATGCCAATAAAATATCAAATATCGATGCTTTCTGAAAGGATAAAAGGGCATTTGTGTTGCTATCAAAAGGGCTGATTAAAAAATAAAGCACCGATGCCATTAGGCTTACAAGTGTCATTAACAACCAATTTTTGATGCCTTGCTCCTTTAAATACCGATCATTGATGGACATTCCAAATGCCAGTGCGACTATGGGACCCATCAAAGGCGAAATCAACATAGCACCAATGACCGCACTGATGGAATCCGTGTTCAAGCCAATGCAGGCAATTATCATCGCAAAGCCCAATATCCATAAATTATACCCTTTGAATTGAGTGCCCTCCAATATTTCAGCATAAGTCTCTTGAAATTCCTCCTCTTTACTCAGCCTAAATAGTGAGCGAATATATCTTTTTATGATTTTTATTTTTTGCATTTTGGGTAAAAGGTTAAAGTTTTAAGCTTTTATTTGAAAATTATATAATAGAAGTTGATAATTGTAAAACTAATAGGTGCCGCGCACCGCAGTATTTGTAGTTACTTTTAAAAATATGTAATTACTTAGCCGAAGAGTCGCTTACGCTCCGTTTAGCCACTGATTACACTGAAACCGACTGATTTCACACTGATTTACATGTTATTTTTTAAAAAAATTAGTGTAAATCAGTCAATATCTGTAAAATCTGTGGCTTAACGGAGCAAAAGCGACTCTCTGGCTAAGTAATTACTAAAATATAACACTAAACACATAATACGCAAATTATTGATAATATTCCATACAAATAACACCATAAAATTTGTAAATTGCGTAAAATAACAAATAATTTGATTATACAAAATCAAGTTCCTCTCACGGAATAATCACCAACTCCACCCGACGATTCAAGGCGCGTCCCTTTTCATTATCATTCGAGGCGACGGGACGCGTAGCACCGTAACCGATAGTATTTATTTTAATGGTATTCGGAATACCCAATTTTTTAAGTTCCTCCGCCACCGCTTTAGCGCGATTATCCGAAAGGATTTGGTTATCATTCGCATTGCCCGTAATATCGCAATGCCCCTCAATACGGAGTTGACAACGAGGATAAAATTGCAACATATCGCCCAAGTAATTAATCCATTCTTTGGCTTGTGGCTTTATATCATATTTATTAACATCAAATAAGATTTTATCCTCAATATTCACTTTTATACCTTCATCCGTCATTTGGGCTTTGGTGGCTTCGGCAGCAACCGTGAGTCTTTTTGAATAATCTCTTATGTTAAAAGGCTTGGGTTCGGGGTCAGGGTCGCCCACTTTGCGCCATAATAGTTGCAAACCCATTTTCGTCGGCACGGCTTGAAAATACCAGACAACAATGCGGTGAAAACCCTTCGTGAGCGACACTTCGTTTTTACGAATCGTCATTTTATGGATGCCATCGTTGTTGATAGTGCCTTTGCCATCTATCCACAACGCCGAGCCATCGTCAGAAGCCAAGCGAAATTCGTATTTACCCGCCTCTTCCAGTTCAAAAACGCCTTTATAAACAATGCCAAACCACATCCGCTTATTCGGTACGCCGGGGAAATCGTAAGTCAAATCCCGCTCAGAGATGTTCAGCGTTTGGGTATAGATATAACCCAACGTCGGGAGGTCTTCTACTGAGGGGGTGTACCGCTTAACGGTATCGGGCAAAGAGTAAATCGTCCCTTTAAAACTGGCTAAAAGCGGCTTCAATTGTCCAAAATCAGCAATATTCTTTTGCGCTTTCAATTGGAATGTGAGTAATATTAAAATAATAGAAATCGGTAACTTCATCTTGAGTTGGTTTGAGGGTGAAATTAGTGTTTTTAAAAAATAATGCTTTAAAATAGAAATAATTTTTTCATTTAAAAAGCACCCTAATCCGCTGATAGTCAACGAAATACTGAGGGGTCTGCCCTGATTACTCTTGAGGAAAGAGGAAAATTCGTTCATTTTAAATATGTTAAATATAGCTCAACACGCAGCCTTTTCAATACCACGGCGTTTATAGAGCATATTTAGAAATATTGGTGGATTAAGTTATTCAATAGTTTTAGAAATCAAGAATAATTTTAAAATATTGGTATCCAAACTATTATAAATTTAAATTTAAATAATATTTTAAATAAACACCCATAAAATCATAAAAGCTTAAAATACGTTATTGTTTCCATAATCCATAAACAACTAATTCATGTCTATTCAAAACATCAAAAAAGCCCTTTTCATTGGGGCTACATTATTCAGCTTTAACGCTCATGCTCAAATTGAAAAAGGAGCGACTTCGCTTGGCGGAAGCTTTAATACCGCAATCACCAAAAACGGTATGTCAACAAATTTATCACCATCTTATGGACGTTTTATCACTAATAAAATCATGATAAGAGGTAAAATAGATTTTTTGACATCCAGAACCAAAACTCCAAATTACAAATACACTAATTACGACTTTTCGCCAGAAATACGCTATTATTTAAATCCTCAAAGTACATGGAAGTTTTTCGGCGGAGCTGCCGTTGGTTTGAGGACTTTAAGTGTTTCAAGTGACATTTTTGTCAGAGGAAAATTTTCGAACCACGATTTTCATAAATCCGCTTACGTAGGTTTTAATAGATTTTTAAATAAAGACATTGCGCTTGAGGGTACTTTGGGTGTCAACCATTCCAATGTAATGTTAGAAACACCCGCTTACTTAATCTCAAGTTATGGATTGACCAACGTTTACACCACAGGATTGAATTTAAGCATTAATAACTTTTCTTCGTTCAAATCTTCTGATTCCAATTTTGAGGGTTTAATCGCTAAAGGCAGAACAATCATAGGCGGCAGACTATCATTAAATACTTACACCGGCAAAGGTGTTGATGTCAATGCGAGTTTTAAATCCGTAAGGCGGAGAGGTAATTATGCAGTACTCAATGCTGAATACGGAAAATTTGTTGCCAATGGACTTCTCATTGGTGTTAAAACAAATGTGGAACTTTCTGATAATGCTAGAATATTCGGAGTAACACCTTATGTTCAATATTATTATCCTATTTCAACGCGGTTCATGGTTCACGCTAAAGCCGAATTGAACTATAATTCCACAACGTACAGTAATTTTGGCGCATTTAAAGGTGGCATAGGAGCGACATATTTCCTATCCAGAAATGTAGCATTAGATTTTGATGTCTTGAATTTTAATAAGAGTTTCAACAGTGCATTACCTAATACTGCCGACGGTAAAGCCATAAGTTCTAATATCGGTTTGCGCTTTTTCTTAAAATAAGCCCCGAAACCGAGTCAAGCAGCTAACTTCCAATAAGTTTTGCCCTTTTTGGAAGTTAGTAACTTATTATATACCCCTCAGTATTTTTATAAATTCATTCATTTTTTCACTTAAAACGACTAATTCATGTCTATTCAAAACATCAAAAAAGCCCTTTTCATGGGGGCTGCATTATTCAGCCTTAATGCTCACGCTCAAATTGAAAAAGGGGCGACTACGCTTGGGGGATTATTACAGTACAATACAGGCAAGATTACATCTTCTTCCAGTACCATTAACTCGAGCGGTTTGAATATTTCACCCAGTTATGGTCGTTTTATCACTGACAAAATCATGGTAAAAGGTCAATTAAGTACAATATTTAGTGAAACTAATTTTGATAATAATGCAATTAATGGCACTAATCTAAAATTAAATTTTAAATCTTTGAATGTTGAAGCCGAAGCCCGTTATTATTTTAATCCTTTAGCCAAATGGAAACTCTTTGGGGGAGCTTCCGTTGGTACGTTTTTTAGCAAATATACATTCACAGCAATACCAAACGACTCGTCTTCAATCAATAAATTTGAATCTGATGATTTGTACTATTCAGTCTTTGGCGGTGTCAATAAATTCATAAACAGCGATATTGCATTAGAAGCAAAACTGAGTTACTCTAATAATATTAATGGATTGTTGTTCAGAGGTTTGGGACAAAGGAATGGGAATTATATTGGTTTAAATATCGGTTTGAACAACTTCACCAATTTTAAAACCACTGATAAAAATTTTGATGGACTCATTGATAAAGGGCGAAGCATTATCAGCGGTAATTTATCCATGAATGCATACAGGAGTAGGGATGAAAATAATGGTTTTCTGAATAGAGGAGCTTATGCTACGCTTGATTTAGAATACGGGCAATTTGTGGCAAAAGGTGTATTGGTAGGCGCAAAAGCCAATTTCATTTTGCAAAAAGATGTACAAAGTTATTCCGTAACACCTTATGTGCAATATTTCTACCCCGTATCAAAGCGTTTGATGCTTCATGGTAAGGCAGAAATTCAAGGCGCTATTAATGATAACAATACCACTTATTTCACTTTTAGAGGAGCTGTTGGTGCAACATATTTCTTATCTAAAAATGTAGCATTGAGCGCTGATATTTTGAATTTCAGTAAAACTACTGCTAAAACTAAAGCTCCTACTACCCAATGGCAAAATACTAATTTTACACCTAATATCGGTTTGCGCTTTTTCTTAAAATAAGCTTTCAAAACACTAAAGGTTATTAAAAGTAAAGGTAAATACAGTGGTAAGTAAATAGACAAAATTAATTGATATTAAGACATTGCGACATTATTTAAAATGTTGATTATCAATAAAATATCTCGATATCCTAATACCCATTAATATTTTTTTTTGACATAAATCAATTTATAACCTACTTAAAAGGCGTAAAAAATGATATATTAGAAGGTCGTTCAATCAACCGCCGCACGCACATCATCATTCTCCCTAAACTTGATCAGTTTTATGATTTGTTGAATCCGAATATGGTACCGAAATAAAAATCGGTGTTTTAATATTAAAAAAGCCTTCGTACTTGTGTGCGAGGGCTTTTTTGATGTAAATGTTAAACTTTCAATTTATACCACATTTTAACATTTGATAAAGCAGCATATCGAAAGTTGGAGTTGTCTTTGATTGATTATCTAATAATCTATTTCTTCACTTAAACACTTTATTAAATGCGCCAAAACGCCATTATTCCTCATCTAAAACACTTAGTTCCTATGAAAAAAATCTTCATTTTAGCCTTAATTTTCCTTTTTATACTGAGGGGGGCTAACACTTTAAAAGCACAAGACTCCATTTCGGTTTTCGTGAATTATCAATTATCTGACACCTCTTGTTTTTACAAATACCGCGTGACTGTAAATCAATCGAGCATAACGCTTCCGATAGAATTTATGCTGGATTCTCTTTGGAAAAATAGTACTGGTGTATTTGAAAATGTAATTGGAGGTGAACATTTTATGGTTGTCAAAGATAATTCTGGTAGAATTGGTAAACGTAAATTCTTTTTACCAATTAACAACTATCCTTTTTATTTAAATACCAAAACAATACTCGCTAATTGTGGAGATACAAAAGGTAAGTTGATTATTGAGGCTTTCGGTATTCGACCATTACAATTCAAATTAGATAATGGTATTTTTCAACAAGATACTTTTTTCAATGATGTTGCTTTTGGTTATCACAGTTTAACGGTTAAAGACGCTAGGGGATGTGAAATCCAACAATCAATAAAAGTTGAAAATTCATTCCGAGCCAGTTACAGCTATGATTATAAAGCCCAATGCAATCAAGCCACTGATTTCAGTATCTTGACGAGTGATGTTGATTTGAGTTTTAAACTAAATCAATTGCAGCCTAATTTCATCACTACCGATAATGGGAAAAAAGTCCATACTTGGCAGGGAATAAAGCCCAATAATTATATTCATGCTTGTTTTTATTTGCCAAAGACCAAGAAGCAAAATCCCCGTTAGAAATAAGAAAATTGCCGAGTATATTTGGCTTAAAAAAATAGGCCCCCCCCACGTCATAAAGCTGATTTTCCCGCCAAATCCAACAGCGTCAAAATCGTGCAG
>JANMYC010000875.1:0-4934 GCA_031381715.1 Saprospiraceae bacterium | reverse complement strand
CTTTTTTGGGGTCGGGTATGGTGGCTTGGGTGGTGGGCGAAAGGCTATTATTGTCATTGACAATGGTTGTTGTTTCACTTAAATTGACAGATATTGTAATTGCTTCTGGCTTTGTAAAATAAGAATTAGGTACGCGAATTTCTTTACGCCAAACGATTTTAGAATTAGCAATTTGTAGTATAATAAGTGGTTGATATTCAACTATCAATTTTTTCATAGTTATTGTACTACCAGGTAAAGGACGACTAATTTTGTTATTTACTAAAATATCTGATCCTGAGAAAGAAGCATCTACAAGTAATTTAATTTCTACATACTTCTTCGCTTCTTGCTGAGCACTAAAATTATTTGTTTTTTTCCCAGTTTTATCCACAAAAAACTGCTCTTTACCCAATTGCACTTGCGCTCTCCCCACTTTAAAACCCTGCAAAACTGCATCATACTGAGGGGGTATCACCTCATTGCCAAAATAATCAATAAAACCCCATTTTCCGCCTTTACGCACCGCCGCCAAGCCTTCCGAAAACGCCAAAGCGTTCTGATACTGAGGGGATATCACCGCCACTTTTGTTTTACTATTTCTAAAACCATACAGCTTTTGCGCTTGAAAAACCTCAAAATCCGCATCTTTAAATTGCTTAGGCGCAGGTTTTGGTGCAGTCGTTTGTTGCAGGTCTGGATAGCACTTTTTACCAATAAAAGCAATCTCATCAGCCGTCAAAACACTGTCCCGCCATGCCCATTGATCCAATCTATTGAAAAATACGCACGCACTATCCGTATTGCCCTTATTAAAATGTTTCACCCCCGCATTCCAATAAGCAATCCCCACATTTTTATAAAAAGAACTGCTATCCAAATTAAAACGCCGAATAAGGCTATACGATTGAATCAGTAAATAATCCTCCATCGAAGCATTATCGGGATAGCCATTTTGCTTAAAATATCGGCTCAAACTGTCCATCTGCTTACCATAAGCATTAAACATCACATTTAGATATTCCACCTCTTCTTTTCGGACGCCTTCTTTAATCAACACATCCGAACTATCTTTCATCTTGATTTTCAACTCATTATACATATCCAAAAGCCGCACATCTTCTCCCCGCTCAATAGTATCACAAGCCATTTGCTCAAATAATGTCAACGAATCTTGCGGCGAATTAATGCAATAATAATTGTTTTTATAAAAAGCCGATTGCACCGTACAATCCTTCGTTTTAGGATTAAAACAATATAAACCCAGCATAAAAAGCAAAACCAAAGGCACTTGCCACAGCCACGACCGCCATTTTGAAACCTGTTTTTCATTCTCAACCCGCACGAATTTCCGCAAATTATTAGGCACTCTAAAATCCAAAACCGTCAAAGGACGATTTAAATACTCCGCCACAAGGAAATCCTGTTCCGCATCCAAAGCCAATAATTTCTCCAATTCCTGCTCCAAAACCCTGCGTTGCGTGGGATTGGGTTTCAGATACAAATCATTAATCACCATCTGCAAACGGTGGTCTTCGTAAGCAATGGAATCCGTCGGCGGTTGGCTCGTGGCGAGTATGCGCTGCAATTCCTTCCTAGTCTGCTTCAATACTGAGGGGTAGTTATCCGCCAACCATTTCAATAAAATTTTACGCACCGATTCAGGAATTTTACCCTCCGAAAACCACGCTAACCGATTGATATTGAATAAGTTATCGAGCGTCACCACAGTGTCTGATTGACCCGAAGTCACTCCGACACTTGCCCCCACACTCTGCCCCAATGCCAAAGTCAAATCCCAATGCAAGGACGGATACACCGCACAAGCCGCAATCCACTGCACCGAACGGTCATCCACTTTTCCATTCGCATAAGCCGTAAATTCGCCTTTTAAAATTCCCATCAACTCATCCGCCGAGAGCGTTTCGGGCAAGCGCAAAGGCTCAGCCGTTTCATCTTTAACCTTTTTCCAAAGCCGATAATCCTTAGGTTCAACGGCTTCAAGCGTCTCCACCAACTCACCCAAACCTTTTAAAGTAGCTGGTAAAAGTCGGAATTTCGTCGCCAATTGAGCCTCTCTGATGTCCCATTCCGCAGGTGGGCGGGTCGTCATTATCGCCCTCGTGCGCCAATGGTCAAACACGTTTAACCATTTGGTTAATTTGCCATTTGTGGGGCTCAAAAAGGACATTGCCGACCCCACAATTATCAGGCGGTGTTCGGGATATTTATGTTGTAAATCCTTGAGCGAAATCCCCCGTTTATGCGTTTCATTCCAACACAAGCGAACATCACCATCGTAGTAAAAACGCTCAATCAATACTTCATTTTCACAAAACGCCTTAAAAAGCAGATTAAAGGTCTGAGAACGGTGATTTGCCGCCGATTGCCTATCAATTAACAGCAAATATTCATTGGATTGCGTCTGAAAACGGTATTGAAAGTTGATTCGCCCACCCTGCCGAATCGTCGCCAACACCGTTTTATTCATATTTAAACGCTGAAATTCGCTATCCGATCGCCGCCGCAATTGGTTAGAAGCCGTATAAAAAGCATCATTTAAAGCAATTTTATCCGCCCCTTCCACTTGGATTGACCACGCATAAGGTGCCTTCGTATTGCCTTTCAAATCCTTCAAAATCAGCTCATTTTTCTTTTTTAACCATTTGGTTAAAAGTAAAATCAGCGCAATAAAAAACAATAAAATGAACGTTTTTAACCAATCCCAATCAGCCACATTCCACCCCATTTTCATTTTTTCAGTGGGAATAAGAGTTGAAATATTGGGCGTGTGATTGTACGTTTTATAGGCTAAAGTGTCTATTTGCGTCACCACGCCATCTTTTTGTCGGTCAAAATCATTGACAATAAATCTATAATACGTTGTATCACATTCCACCCGATTTTCAAAACAGAACTGCAAAACGAGCGTATCAATTCCTTTATTTAAAGGTTCATAAAAAAAGTCTTTGTTATTTTTTACGTTAAAACGGACATTTTCACCCGTCTTTTCATTTCCAATTGGAGCAACACTTTTTATCGTCAAGCCCAACGAATCAAACTGATTAAAGAGCAACGGATGCTCACCTTTATCTTTGAAAGAAAGAAATATATCTTGGTAAGGAGGCTTTGGAGGTGGTGGAGGTGGCTTTTTAAAAAAATACTTATTGTATATAAAAACGCCCAAAACAGTTAATAAAATAGTCAATAAAGCATAAAAAAGCCACTTTTTCCAGTTCCATACTGAGGGGGTCGGTTCAACAGAATTGAGAATTGAAGTTTCGGGATTGGCGGCATAAAAATCTTCGGTTTCAAGTAGTTTTTTATCAAAAAGCTCATAAAACAGCTCTTGTTCCTCGCGGGTATTCGCTAAAACAGGGGCTAATTTGGTCTTTAAATCCTTTAATTCAATATCCGAAGGTAGTTTTTGAAGCAATTCCCGCAACAATAATTGTGAATCCACCCCCAAGACATACCCCTCCGCCGCCCAAGCATTGAGCAAGGCAGTAATAAGGTGATAGGCTTGTGGATTTTGATTCATTTATTATATTGTTGTACCTGCCTGTCGGCAGACAGGTTGTTGTATTGCTGTATTGTTTTATTGTTCGCATTTAATGTGCAAAACAATTTAACAATACAGCAATCCAGCAATTTAACCCTAAATACTACTTTTTAAATTATCTAAATCTTCTTTATTTTTTGCTAAAACGGAGTAGGTTTTCTGCAATTGCTCCTTATTATTGCCCGTAAAATTGCCACTCAATTCCGACATGGGGAATTTTGTATTTTGCAGCAAAAGAACCCATTGAATCAACTCAGCCGTGGCAGGTGCTTTTTTAAGTTTCATTTCACGAATATTCTCAAAATGTGCAATCGCTTTTTGCAAATCCGCAGCAGAAATGCCCTCAGTTTTGGAGTTCAATATTTTCAATAAATCCTCCCCTTTTGGAAAAGGAATATGGTAATAAATCACTCGACGCAAGAAGGCGTCGGGCAAGTTCTTTTCAGAATTACTCGTCAAGATGATAATTGGGCGCAAATTTGGCTCGCTTTCATAGCTTTTATCTATTTCAGGCACTCGAAAACGCAATTTTTCAATGGCATACAGCACATCATTGGGCAAATCCCGCGGCGTTTTATCAATTTCATCTATTAAAACAACCGCCCGTTGCTTCGTCCGAATCGCTTCGCCGAGGGCATTATACCGTATAAAACGGCTTTCAATCTCCTCAATACTGAGGGGGTCTTTGTTGTTCTGATTGTATTGAAAATGCCCCAAAGCATCGTATTTATAAAACAAATCAGATGCCGTTGAAGTCGTCTGAGCATTAAAAACCAAAGGACTACCCAACTTGAAAAAGTGGGCAATGTGAAATGCCAATTGCGTTTTACCCGTCCCAGGCTCGCCCGTTAAAAGTAGCGGTTGACCAAGTGACAAAGCCACGTTCACAGCATCCACCAAAGCATCCGAAGGAATGTACAATGACGGGTCATTCAGTTTTGGATTGGATTGAAAATTGGGCAAATCTGATTGTCCCTCTTTTTTATATATTGAAAAACTCATAAGTTATGGATTTTTATATGATATTGTTCGTTTCTGTAATCGCTATAATCCCATGTCATTAAAGTAATAAAAGAGCCGTAGGCTCGACATTATTGTAGCCCCCGAGGTGTCGGGACAGGCAGTGGGCGAAAGCCCACGGTACAGAAAAAATCTTGTTAAAGCCACGTAGTGGTGACATTATTAAAATTTTATTTAAAACCCTACATAATATTTTAGGAACACGAATTACTCTAATTAATACACGAATTTCACCAACCTGCCTGTCGGCAGACAGGTTTGGGTGTCTTAAATTGCCCTTTAGGGCAATTTATTTGTGAAATAGTAAAATTTGTCAACACGTAAATAAGTGAAATTCGTGTATTAATTGGAGTAATTCGTGTTTCTTGAAAAT